>NZ_JALCZL010000011.1:0-68027 GCF_039667035.1 Sulfurimonas sp. NWX79 | reverse complement strand
GATTGACAATTTATACATATTTTAGAGCTTTTTTACAATCATTTGTAAATAAACCTTTGTTTACTCCCAATATACCATACTTTAAGAGGTGTTTTAAGCACCCGTTTTTTTAATTAAGTCATATTTATCAACTTCCTTCATCCAATCTGAGACCGTTCAAAAATCTGTGTCAATCGGGTAAAATAACAAGTACTCAAGGACACAGAAATGAATATAGAAATAGATGTAGAGCAATTTGCTCGTGATATTAAAGCAGGTAAAAGTATTGGTGGTAAAGATGGAGCATTAGGTTCTCTCATAAAACAACTTACAGAAGCTGCACTTGCAGCTGAAATAGATTCTCACCTTGCACAAGATATTAGTAAAAACCGTAAAAATGGCTATGCTACTAAAACTATGAAAAGTGAACATGGAGAGTTTGAACTTGATGTTCCAAGAGACAGAAATGGTAGCTTTGAGCCTGAGATAGTCAAGAAAAATCAACGGACTATGACAGGTGAAATAGAAGAAAAAATACTTTCACTCTATGCACTTGGCAACAGCTACACTCAAATTGATTCATTTTTTACTTGGGTTTTCCTAAATTTTTCAAAATCTTTTCAACAGAGATAGTTTCTTTTTCATCTGTTATCAATGGAGTTGGTTCAGGAAATTTTCCACAAAAGTATCTTTTCCTATTTGATGCAACGCCAAAATATTTTGCATTATATACTTTAGAAGACGGATATTTTACTTGTAAAACTCCATCTTCTTCTATTCCTAACTCTCTAAAAGTATAAAAACCTTTGATATAACCTTCAACGTTTGGAACATTTTCAAGAATCCAATATTTTAAAATCGAATCTTGTTTCAAAAGCTTCCTTGCAATAATTTTCAAATAAGCTTCAATTAGCTGTATACCTAAAGATTTATCTGCTTTACCTGATTTATTAGAATTGGAAAAAGAGGTACATGGTGGAGACCCAATAATTACTTCTGTATCTGGAATAAGAGTATTAAATTCTTTATCTGGTAAATTTGCTATTGCAACAACATCACCTAAATAAGTATGTGCCTTAGGATGATTAGCTTCATGCGTGATTACTGCAGGCTTCCATCGATCAACTGCAAAGACAATCTCAAAACCTGCTAGTTTAAAACCCTCTGAAAATCCACCACCACCACCACAAAAAAAATCTGCTACCCTATACATAAGACCTCACTTCTTTTATAATATTCATCAATACAAAAATCCAAACAACCAAAGTGGAATTTTATTTCCGCTTCCTATCTCGATATCATCAGCGACTACAAAAGAGTTTTCTATATCTTTAATCTGTTTGTAGCCTTTACTTTTCCCGCCAACTTCAAAAGTGTAAGCTTCATCCACTAAAAAATCTCCTTTTTTAGGTATTTCAAGAGAATGTTTTACTTTTAACATACTTGCGAAAAATACTTCTCTGCCTGTTCCCGTATGAAAAGCATCACAATAGGCAAAATGCAGATTTGTATTGTTGAGATAAATTTTTTGCGGTTTGGTAAAAATGGCATCACCCTTTGTTTTTGCTCTAATAATATGAAAAACCTTTGCTCTGTGAAGATACTCTAAAAATCTGTACAGACCTTTATAGTTATCGTGCATATTCATTTTGGCAAGAAGCTCTTTTAGGTTTGGAGTGTAGGGATGCGATTCACAAATGAGTCTTACCAATTTTTTCAAATTATTGATACTGTCGTACTCTATAGGAAAAACCGATGGTATATCTACTTCTATAACAGTATTTATTGTCTCATTGAGCTTAATGAGATAATCTTCCTTGTCTTCAAAATAAAAAGGGTAGTAGCCCTGTTTTATATACTCTTGAAACAAAAGTGTAAGGTTGAATTTTTCTAAAAGTTCGTATGCTATATCTTGATGGTTTTTTACTATATCACCAAGAGTAAATGTCGGAAAGAGTATGTCTTTGGAGAACTCCACAAACTCTCGAAAACTCATCCCATCTACATCGTACACAATCGCACGCCTGCTGAGATCCGCTTTTGCATTGTCAAGTTTTAAGGCACAACTGCCACTGAAAATGACTTTTAAATCCAAAATATCGTAAATTTTCTTGAGCTCTATCTCAAAATCTTTATACTTGTGAATTTCATCAATGATAAGCACTTCCCCTTCCTCTTTTGAGAAAGCCTCTGCAACTTCATAAAGGGATGGAATGGTAATAATATCTGCACTGATATAGAGTTTTTTACTAAAGGGCAAATCCAGCTCTTTAAGATACTGAATAAGAAATGTTGTCTTTCCAACACCCCTTGCACCAAGAATACCTACAAGTTTTTTATCTAAATTAAGAGTATGAAAATATCTTTTGTATTTAAAATCTACCCTCTTAAACAGTTTTCTCTGGTAATCTCTTAATTCTTCAAGCATTGTTACTCTCCATGTTTAACTCTCATAATATCATAATTAGACTTACAAGTCCATTTTTTATAATAAAAATTAGGTTTACATGTCTAATTATGAAAAATAAATAACTATCTATAGCCTTAGGATTCTAATGCCTCATTTACATCCTGTTTGACTTTCTCTTCATCTACAAAAAAGAGGAGGATTGCACCTGAAATAAAAAGAATAGAGACAGAAGCAATGGAAGCACGTGAGTTTTGTGTAAAGAGTGCCACAAAAGCGATAAGCAGCGGTCCTAAAATAACAGCAAATTTTCCTATAAGATCATAAAAACCAAAAAACTCCGCTGCATATGCATGAGGAATCATTCTTGTATAAAAAGAGCGGCTCATTGCCTGTATGCCACCTTGAACCAGAGCAATCATAACTGCCAGTATATAAAACTCTGAGACATCTTCCATTAAAGATGCAAAAATTATAATGCCGATATAGACAGCTATTGAGAGAAAGATTACCTTTTTCGTATCCCACATATCTGCAAGTTTTGCCACTAAAAGCGTAGCGGGAAACCCGATAAACTGCACTATAAGCAGTGCCATAATAAGGCTGCTGATCTCAAATCCAAGTGCCATACCGTAATCAACGGCCATGCGGATGATCGTATCAACTCCATCTATATAGAGCCAATAGGAAACTAAAAAAAGAAACAATCCTTTTAATCTTCTTACCTTTGCAAATGTATCTTTTAGTCTTTTATACCCCTCTATCAAAAGTACTTTTTTAGCCTTTTTCTCTTTGCGCTTCTCTTTTACAAAAAGAAAAAGCGGTATCGAGAAGATTGCCCACCATACCGCTACACTCAAAAAGGATGCTTGAATAGCCTCGGCTTTGTTAGCAAAGCCAAAAAAAGAGGGCTCTTGCACCATAAAAACATTGAGTGCAAAAAGAACACCCCCTCCAAGATACCCAAGTGCAAACCCAAGTCCTGACACAAAATCAACATTTTTTTCACTTGAGATAGAAGGCAGCAGTGCATCATAAAATATATTTGAGCCCATAAAACCGATATTGCCCATCATATAGATAAATGCCGCTATCTGCCACTCTCCTTGGTCCACAAAAGAGAGGGATACACTCATCAAAACACCTAAAAAAGCAAAAAGAAAAACAAATCGTTTCTTCAGTGAGCCCGCATCAGCAATGGCCCCAAGTAAAGGAGCAATAAGGACGATAATCAAACTAGAAATCGAGTTGGCAAACCCAAGCTGTGCCGTGCTGAGTGTCACATCATTTGCAGCACTGTAATAAGATTTAAAAAAGATAGGGAAAAAACCAGCCATCACTGTTGTCGCGTATGCTGAGTTTGCCCAATCATAAAGTGCCCAGGAGTAAATACTCTTTTTTGTACTGTTTTGCATAAAATATTGTATAACAATATAGATAAAAAAAGGGCTAATCTTTTTCTATCACAAACCCACCACAAACTTTCACTATAATTTTCAAAACTAAAAATATGGAAGAATTATGATAGAAAAACTCATAGCGCTTAGCATCAAAAACAGATTTATCGTTCTGCTTGCTGCCCTTGCACTTGTTGGAGCTTCCATCTGGAGTATGAAGCACACGCCTCTTGATGCCTTACCTGATCTCTCACCTCCACAGGTAATCGTGCAAATTAACTGGGCGGGTCAATCTCCGGAGATTGTTGAAGATCAGGGGACCTATCCGCTTGTTGCACAGTTTTTGGCTATTGCCAACATCGATACTGTTCGAGGATACTCTACCTATGAAAATGGGCTGATTTACATCATTTTTAAAGAGGGAACTGACCTCTACTGGGCAAGAAGTCGTGTACTTGAACAACTCGCTTCCATCCAGTCACAACTACCCAAAAATATGGATGTAGCTCTTGGTCCTGATGCAAGTGGAGTTGGTTGGGTCTATGAGTATGCCCTCTCGTCAAAAACAAAAAACCTAGCCGAGCTTCGAACACTTCAAGACTATTACTACAAATATGCACTAATGGGTGTAGATGGAGTCAGTGAAGTTGCTAGTATCGGTGGATTTATTCCTACCTTTCAAGTTACTCTCAATAACGACAATCTTGTCCGTTATAACCTCAGCATTCAAGATATCGCCAAAGTATTAAAACAAAACAATAACGATACCGGTGGCCGTATAGTGATACAAAATGGTTATGAGTGGATGGTTCAAGCCAAAGGCTATATCAAAAACCTTGATGATATCCGCGCTCTCGTTGTTACAACAAAAGGCGGTACTCCTGTAAAGCTTGGTGATATTGCTAGAGTTGAACTCACACCTGCACCGCGTCGTGGTCTAGCTGATTTAAACGGTGAAGGTGAAGTAGTTGGCGGCATAGTTATGGCACGCTATGGCGAAGATGTTTACTCTATGATAAAACGCGTGCAAGAAAAAATGAAAGAACTTAAAGTTGAGGGTGTCGATGTCATCACTGTATATGACCGTTCAGGGCTTATTGACAAAGCTGTAGACACCTTAAAAGATACACTTATCGAAGAGAGTATCATTGTTGTTGTCATTATCGGTCTCTTTTTAATGCACTTTCGCTCCTCACTTATTGTCATCATTGTTCTACCACTTACAGTTGGTTTTACCTTTTTACTGATGAAACTCTTTGGTATTGGCTCAAACATCATGAGTCTTGGCGGTATTGCCATTGCCATCGGAGCGATGGTGGATGCAAGTATCGTTATGATAGAAAATGCCCACAAAATGCTGCACAAGTTTGAGCATAAAGAGGGTAGGATGCCTACGGATAAAGAACGCATTGCAATCATTTTAAAATCATCACAACTTGTAGGTCGTCCTATCTTTTTTGCACTCGCACTTATCGTTGTCTCTTTTTTACCAATCTTTGCACTCTCAGGTCAAGAAGGACTGCTCTTTACACCGCTTGCATTTACAAAAACCTTTGCTATGGCTGCGGGCGCATTCCTCTCTATCACGCTAGTTCCCGTTCTTATGGTCTTTTTTGTCAAAGGGCGTATATTGCCAGAGTCTAAAAATCCACTCAACAGATTTTTTATCTGGCTCTATCACCCCATCATCATCTATGGACTCAAACTCAAATATTTGGTCATAGTTTTAGTACTGCTCTCACTTGGCTATATGTACCCGCTCTATAAAAGTCTCAAATGGGAATTTATGCCGATGCTCAATGAGCAGACTTTTATGTATATGCCTGTTACTCCGTATGGTATCAGTATTGACCAGAGTAAACAACTCTTACAAAAAACAGACAAAATTTTAAAATCTTTTCCTGAAGTTGAAAATGTCTTTGGAAAAGCAGGACGTGCAGGGACTGCAACTGACCCGGCACCTCTTGGTATGCTTGAGACTATCATCACGCTTAAACCGCAAAGTGAGTGGCCAGAGAAAAAATCTTATGATGAGCTGCGTGAGGAGATGGAAGAAGCCCTGCAGATTCCGGGACTTACAAACTCATGGACCTACCCTATTCGTGGGCGTATTGATATGCTTCTCAGTGGTATCAGAACACCTATAGGGATAAAACTCTACGGTATGGATGCGTCAGGGCTGCAAAAGTTTGGTAAAAAGATAGAAGAGAAACTGCGCCAGTATGATAAAACACTCTCTGTCTTTGCCGATCAGGCAAGTGCAGGGTATTACATCGATATCATCCCAGATGAGGAGAAGCTCTCCCGCTATGAGCTTACAAAAGACACTCTTCTTGAGTACACAGCCCTTGCAATCGGTGGTATGAAAGTATCTACAATGTATAAAGGACTAGAGCGTTATCCTATCTCTCTGCGTCTTGAAGAGGATGAGCGAAGAAGTCTGGAATCTATTCGAAATATCCAGGTAAAAACAAAGCTTGGTTTTGTACCACTTGGCTCTTTGGCAGAAGTAGCATACCGACAGAGTGCATCTGTCATCAAAAGTGAAATGGCTCAACCTGTAACATTTATCTACATTACTCCAAAAGAGGGAGTAAGCGCTACAGAGTATAAACTAGGTGCACAAAAGTTCATGAACGAGATAAAATTTGACCCAGGTTACTATATAGAGTGGGCAGGACAGTCTGAATATTTAGACTCTGCAATGCAGCGTATCATCTGGATAGTGCCTGCCGTTTTAGTCGTGATTTTCTTGCTTATCTATATGGCGCTTAAAAAGCTCGTACCAACCCTTATCGTCTTTTTTACGCTGCCGTTTGCTCTGCTGGGTGGGCTTATTTATATAGATATACTTAACTTTGCGATGAGTATTGCTGTTATTGTCGGTTTCTTGGCTCTACTTGGTGTAGCAGCTGAGACGGCAATAGTGATGATAATCTACCTCCAAGAGAGTGTGGATGAGTTAAAAGAAAAAAGAGGTTCTGCATTTAATCTTAAAGACTTAAATGCAGCCATCTATGAAGGTGCAGTTCAAAGAGTACGACCAAAACTGATGACAGTTTTTGCAATCCTCGCAGGTCTTGCACCGATTATGTATACTCACGGAGTGGGAAGTGAAGTGATGCAGCGAATTGCTGCCCCTATGCTTGGAGGCGTTGTAAGTTCAGCTGTTCTCTCTTTGGTTATAATTCCGATACTCTATGAAATTTATATGAAAAAAGAGATTGAAAATGAAAAAACAGATATTTAAAGTTCAAAATGTAAAATGTGGAGGGTGTGCAAACACGCTTACGACAAAACTTAAAAGTGAATTTGGTGAGATAGAAGTCAATCTTGAAGTGATGCCGCGTGAGATAAGTTTAGAGATAGAAGATACTAAAGTTCCTGCGCTACGTGAAGCGCTTAAATCTCTTGGATATCCTATGGCAGATGAGACGCTTGGATTTGTAGAAAACACTACTGCACAGGCAAAAAGCTTTGTCTCCTGCGCAGTTGGAAAGTTTGAAGTAGCAAAAGGAAAATAAACTTACACAAACTCACCACACTCTCTCACTATAATTTTATAAATTAGTCAAAGGATAAATGATGATTTATAAAACTACAACAAGTTATCCTCTCGAAACTGTCAAAGCACAGATTGCAGAAAAAGCAAAAACATTGGGCTTTGACCTGCTTGGAAAGTATGAATTTAAAAAAATTCTCAAAAGCAAAGGTTTTGAAATAACACGAGATATTACAGTCTATGAATTATATAATCCTGTTGCAACACACTCAGCCCTAAATGCACTTTCTGAAATATCTGTCTATCTACCATGCAGACTCTCTGTTTATCATGAAAATGGAGTGACAGTACTGGCAACTATCGGTATTAAAAATATTTTACAAGCAAGCAGTATTGATGGTGAACTTCAAAAGCATATGCAAGAGATTTTCAACAAAATACGTGCATTAATGAACTCATGGTAAAAGGAGGCTGTTATGCATGGTTTCGAATTTGGTATGGGATTTGGTTGGATAATTCCCCTTATTTTGATTTTTTGGCTCTTTTATCTCATTGGCAATACACGAGAAAAGGAAGAATCTGCACAGGATATTCTTGATAAAAAATATGCCAATGGTGAGATTAATGAAGAAGAGTATAAAAGAAGAAAAGCAAACCTAAAACACTGACTTGGAGGTCTGTTATGAAAAATGAAGATAAAGAAAATCTCTACTGTGTAGATGATTCCTGTAAGATTGACAACACCTCTTATACATGCCCGATGCATCCTGAAATTATTCGCAATGAACCTGGGAATTGCCCAATCTGTGGTATGACTCTTGAGCCCATTACTGTGGAGGTAGATGAAAAAAACGATGAGCTTGATGATATGAGTAGACGTTTTTGGATCAGTACGCTTTTATCATTACCTCTTTTCTTACTTGCTATGATTCATGATATCACACCAGAGTATATTCCTGACTTTCTTACTGGCAAAATGATTCAGTATATTGAGTTTTTTCTTGCAACACCCGTCGTTTTATGGGGAGGCTGGCCTTTTTATGTCAAAGGGTATATCTCTATCAAAACATGGAACTTAAATATGTTCACATTAATCTCCATGGGGGTAGGAGCTGCTTATATCTATAGTCTTGTTGCACTATTTTTACCAACAATTTTCCCACCACTTATGCAAACAAAAGAGGGTTTGGTACATGTTTACTTTGAAGCAGCTGCAGTAATTACTACTCTTGTACTTTTAGGGCAGGTTTTAGAACTGCGAGCAAGAAGTAAAACAAATACAGCCATCAAAGAACTCCTCAACCTTGCTCCTAAGAAAGCTCATCGGATTATTAATGCAAAAGGCGACGAGGAGGATGTTAATCTTGAACTTGTTCATATCGAAGACAAACTTCGTGTGAAACCAGGAGAGAAGATTCCCGTTGACGGTATTGTCATAGAGGGACAGAGTAATGTTGATGAATCTATGATAACAGGTGAGCCTGTGTTGGTACAAAAAGCCAGTGGAGATACACTTATAGGGGCTACTATCAATAAAAATGGCACACTCATTATGGAAGCAACAAAAGTAGGAAGTGATACTTTGCTTGCTCAAATCGTGCAAATGGTTGCCCAAGCACAACGTTCACGTGCACCAATTCAACAGCTTGCAGATACAGTCTCGGGATATTTTGTTCCTGCAGTTGTAATCTCTGCAGTTCTTGCTTTTATAGGATGGTTTATCTGGGGGCCATCACCACAACTCGCCTATGCTGTAGTTGCGGCTGTTTCCGTTTTAATTATTGCCTGTCCCTGTGCACTTGGACTTGCCACTCCAATCTCCATCATGGTTGGAACCGGTCGAGCGGCACTTTCAGGAATCCTCATCAAAGATGCAAAAACTTTGGAGAGAATGGAAAAAGTTGATACTTTGGTTGTCGATAAAACAGGAACGCTTACACTCGGGAAACCAAAAGTAACTGATTTTATAGTGACTGATGATTTTGGAAAAGATATACTTTTGCAATATGCAGCCTCCATTGAACGTGCGAGTGAGCACCCTCTTGCACAGTCTGTTATTGACTTTGCGAAGGAATCCAATATCTCTCTTATAAGTGTCAATGATTTTGAGGCAATACCTGGAAAAGGAGTTATAGCAACAATAGAAGAACAAAAAATTTTACTTGGCAGCGAGAGCTTCTTAAAAGAGAACAATATTGATATAGCAGTGATTAAAGAAACAGCTGATGCTATGCGAAGAGATGCAAAAGGAATTATATTTATGGCAATTAACGGTAAATATGCCGCTATTCTTGCCATTGAAGATCCGATAAAAGAGACTTCTGTTGAAGCCGTGAAAAGACTCACAGAAGAAGGTATCACTGTTGTGATACTTAGTGGGGATAATGAAACAACTGCCAATGCAGTAGCTAAAAAACTCTCAATTTCCAAAATATATGCCAATGTTCTACCGGACGAAAAAGCAGAAGTCGTTAAAGAGCTTCAGGCCAAAGGAGCCATTGTGGCAATGGCAGGTGATGGTATCAATGATGCTCCGGCTCTTGCACAAGCTGATGTAGGCATTGCTATGGGTACTGGAACGGATGTTGCCATAGAGAGTGCCGGTGTGACCCTAATAAAAGGAGATCTGTTAGGCATTGTAAAAGTACTGAAGCTCTCTCGGGCTACTATGAAAAACATACGACAAAATCTCTTTTTCGCATTTATCTATAACAGTTTAGGAGTACCGGTTGCCGCTGGTGTGCTTTATCCATTCTTTGGAATTGTGCTCTCTCCTATTATTGCGGCGGCAGCTATGAGTTTCAGTTCTGTTTCTGTTATAGCCAATGCCTTACGTCTTAAAAATACAAAACTCTAAAAGGAAAAATATGAAAATATTCTTACTGGCAATTTCTATTTTACTTCTGCTTTTAAGTGGATGCAGTGATGAAAAAGGTGCTAAGGAATCTACAGCACCCGGTATGAAATGTGGTGCAGGAAAGTGTGGTGCAAATATGTTTGATGGGAATGCAGCACTTGCTAAAAAGAAAAAAAATATTCTTAAGCAAATGAGAGAAGATGATCCTCGAAAAGATTGTGTACTTCAAGCCAGAACGACAAAAGCAACCTATGACTGCGTGAGAGACCCAAAAACAAAGAAAATGATACTGAAGTGTGGAGAAGGTAAATGTGGAACCGCCATGAAAGCACCAAAACCTGCAATGAAATGTGGTGTCGGTAAATGTGGTAGTGGAGAGAGTGGTATGTAAGACCTAGAGTATTATCTTCTCTCCATAGGCAACAATATGTGCATCAAGCTGCAACTTCTCTTTGAGCACTTTTTTAAATATTTTTTGGGTCTCTTTTTCACCATGGACTAAAAAGACTTTTTTAAGCTCTTTCATATTTGAAATCCATTTAATGATGCCATCTTGGTCTGCGTGGGCAGAAAAACCGTTAATGGTATGAATAGAAGCTTTGACAATAATATCTTCACCAAATACATTGATCCACTGCGCACCCTCTACTATCTCTCGTCCCAATGTTCCCTCAGCTTGAAAACCTACAAAAACAACAGCATTTTTCTTATCCCAGATACGATGTTTAAAGTGGTGTGTAATCCGTCCACCGTTACACATTCCACTACCGGCAATGATGATAGCTTTACTTTTAATATCATTTATACCTTTGGAAGCTTCCGGAGTTTCGGTATAGACAAGTGAGTTAAAATTAAAAACCGTACCATCCTCTTTAACATTTTCCTGACACTGTTTGGTAAGTTCCTGAGCATAGTTTCTGTAGACTGCTGTAGCTCGTGTTGCCATCGGAGAATCAAGAAAGACTTTACACTTTGGCAACTCACCACTCTTATACATCTCACGTAACAGACAGAGCAGCTCTTGTGTCCTCTCCACTGCAAAAGAGGGAATCAAAACGTTTCCGTGAGAATCCAAGGTCTTTACTATTACATCTTTAAACTCCTCAATTGTCAAAGAGATAGGCTGATGTTCTCTGTCTCCATACGTTGTCTCTACATAAAGTGCTTCGGTTTTACTACACTTCTGTAAATCCGGAAGTACAAGTTGATTGTTGTTACCAATATCACCAGAAAAGACAATCGTATGCGAATCCTCATCCTCCATATAAGAGAGCTCTATAAAAGCAGAGCCCAAAATATGTCCGGCATTTCGGTAGATAAAGCTGACACCCTCACACAGTTCATAATAGACATCATATTCTGGATTAATCCACTCTATCATCTTAAAAGTTTTATCGACATCAAGTGGTTCATAAAGAGGTTTGGAGAGTTTTGTCTCTCTCCCTTTTCGTAGTGCTTTTCTATACTTTGTCTGAAAATCTTCACTCATGATTTTTGCACTGTCCAGCAAAATAATCTCTGCTAACTCCATCGTTGCTGCAGTAGCATAAATCTTGCCCCCAAAGCCCTCTTTGACAAGTTTTGGAATACGTCCGACATGATCAAGGTGTGCATGTGTTACAAGAAGGTAGTCAATCTCTTTGGCATCAAAACCAAAGGGTTTTTCATTCATCTCCTCCTCTTCGCCCTGAAACATGCCGCAATCTATCAAGATTTTCACATCACCGATTTGTAAAAGATGACATGAGCCTGTTACTTCCTGAGTCGCTCCATAAGAGTGTACGGTTGCCATAACTATTCCTTAATTATTCTGCATAAAATAATTATACTCCCTCTTTCATTAATGGGCTATTGTTTTACATCAAGTACTTTTTTTATGGCATCTGCTACACGAAAAGAGTTCGCATAAATCGTCCATGTATAAGGGACACTTCCCCCTGTTGGCATAAAAGAGGCATCTGTAACATAAAGGTTCTCTAAGTCATGTGCTTTGCAGTTTTTATCTAAAACGGAACTTTTTGCATCATTACCGAAACGGCATCCCCCTGCAACCAAATTTGGAGGTGGAGAAGCCGAGATATCATAATCTATCTCTACAGCGCCCATCTCACGCAGTACTTTTACGGCCTTTTGTGCCAAATATTCACCGACTTCTAAATCATGTGGATGTCCATAGAGATTAATCACACCAACGGGCACACCATACTTGTCTTTTGCCTTCTTATCAACACTTACAAAACACTTATCTGTCGGCAACCAGTCATTAAAGACCTCAAAGGTTAGTACCCGTGAAGTAGTAAGACGTTTTTGCACTTTTTTAGCCAGTGCCTCACCCCACATGAGATTGCCATGATTATCATAAACCTCACGCATGACACGAGAAATAATATTTTGATGCTCAAAGAGAAAATCTATAGTTCCCCCTTTTTGCTTTCTCTTGCCATCTTTATAATCGTACCACTGTTGCAGACTTCGGTTAAAAAAAACACCCACTTCCATCAGCTCTTTTTGTTGTGCTTGCGTAAGCTTTTCAAATACAAAACGCCCACTGCCGCTTCCCCCGGCAGAGAAAATAAGGTTTTTCCCGACCTCTTTGCTTGAATTTGCCAAACCATTTGGGAAAAACTTATTTGTAGAGTTCAGTAGCAGTCGTGAGCTCTCTATCGCCTGTGCTGCCAAAACAAAGATCTTTGCTCGTATGACATGGACAGCTCCCAACCTTGTTTTATAGTAAGCTTTCCTTACTCTTTTGTCATCACTCTCCAGTTTATAGACAAAAGCATCCGTAATGATTCTCGCTTTACACTTCTGCAGCAGTGCTGCCCTTGCACTCCCCTTTGCTCCACTTGCACAACCATAAGAGCCACAAAAGTTAGAGTAGTAACAGCCATTACGTGAGAGAGCATTTTGAGAAAGAATGGCTCGCGGTGTCGGTATCGATTCAAATCCAAGCTGCTCACATGCCGCATCAAACCATTTAACTGCACCATTGATAGTAAGTTCCAGATATGGAAAATCTACACTAGAGCGCGGTTCCTGCTGAGAATGATTTACAACTCTTCCACTCACACCGATAATCTTTTCTACTTTTGTATAGTAAGGTTCCAAATCTTCATATGATATCGGCCAATCCACTACATTGGCACCTTCTATCGCACCATAAGTAGAAAGAAGTTTAAAATCATTTGGCTTAAGACGATGAAAATAACCGCTCATCAGATTCGATGAACCTCCAACCATATTCCCATTCCAAAAACTCCAATGATACTCCCGTCCATCATAACGTTTGTATGTACCATCTTTTTGATACTCATTGATGATATGAAACTCATCTTCAAGTTTTGGAGTAAAGATATCTCTGCGTGAGACAGCAAGCTCATCCTTGTTAAAATCAGCTTCGGTATAATTTTTTCCTTTTTCAAGTACTACAACCTCAAACCCAGCAAGACTTAGCTCATAGGCAATTGGTGCTGCTCCCGCACCACTGCCGATAATACACACATCAACCAAGGTAAGGCTCCTTCGGTCGTGGCAGGCCACCTGTAAACTTCAGCCATTCCCAACCGGCTTGCTTATTGTTCCCACCATATACAGGGTCTCCAAGCATTGCTTCAAACATATAACCCATCACATCATACAAAAAGCTCTCTCCCCATTCTGTTTTAGATATTATCTGCAAAATTGCTTCTCGCTCTTTGGATGAAAGCTTTTTATACTCTTTCTTGTATCCTATTATTGCCTCTTCATTAAGCCACTTAATACCGTTTTTTATAAAGTCTTTGTCTGCTTTGGAAATTTTTGGATGGTTAAAAACAACAGTCATATATGAAGCTGTTTCAATGCCAAGTGCTTGTGCTTTAGGAAAGAGGTCTTGGTGCAATACTCTCAGTGTCTCGATAGGTGTAGTTACTCCAAACAAAGAGCATCCGTCCATCAAAAACAGAGCACCAAATAAAAAACTCGATTGTAAGAATCTTCTACGAGAAAAGGTTGTCAAAGAAGGAACCTTTTTTCTTTGGAGTATAGGCTTCTATTCCCTCATCCACAAAATCAGGATCACCTTTTTCAAACTCTCTCTGCGAGACTTTTTTTATATGTTTTTTCGGTTTTGTTTCTACATAACCGTTATCTTTTGAGCTCATGACTCCATAAGGAATACACATAACATCCTCCTTTTTCTTTTCTTAACTCAATTATACAAAAGTTTTGTGTATCTTCTGTGTACTTACCATCCTACAGCAATATTAATCGACAAGTGCTTCTACAAAATAACAGTCAACATCCATATAGGTCTTTCCGGTCTGATCCTTAAAAATCAGTTTGCTTTTGTCAAGTTTTGCAAGTTCATCAACACCGACAACTGCTAAAAGCTGTCGTATTCCTGCTAAGAGCTGTGCATGATATGAGGCAATGTTTCTTGCTTTTTTCTCAACTAAAAAAGAAGCACGTTTTTTCTTATCTTGTGTAGCAAGTCCAACAGGACAGGATCGGCCATATGCACCTGAACACTCACGCGCTCGTATACATCCGGCACTCATCATAAAAGCCCTTGCAATCGCTACATAGTCAGCACCAAGCCCAAAGAGTACGATAGCATCATCCGGAGTAAGTACTTTCTCACTCGCAATAATTTTCACCTTCTCTCTAACACCTGCCTCATGCAATGCACTCTCAACGATATAGAGTGCTTTTGCTATTGTCATACCTACACTCATCATCATCTCTAAAGGTGCTGCACCACTTCCGCCATCGCCACCGTCAATGGTTAAAAAATCAGGATAGGCATCAGAGTTCTGCTGCACTCTTTTTTGAATGAGACTTGCATACTCTGCAAAGTTCTCTTTGGATGAGATGACAATTTTCACACCGACAGGTTTGTCGGAGAGTTTTTTGAGCCTGCCTACAAAATCAAATAGCTCCTCCAAGCTGTTTGCAAAGGGAAATTTATTTGGAGAGAAGAGATCTTTATGTGCCTCTACACCACGATAATACGCTATCTCCTCACTCACCTTCTCTGCTAAAAGTCTCCCACCTGTCTGTTTAGCACCCTGTGCCATTTTTATCTCAGTCATACGGCAAAAACGCATTGTCTTTTTATAACGCTCTTCATCAAAGTTACCATCAGTATCTCTGACACCGTAAAGACCGCTTCCAATTTGTAAAATAGTATCAGGAATATCATCGGGGATTTCAGAAGGAAAAACATCAAGAGGTGCACTCCAGTCCACTCTGTAAAAAAGTATCTCTTCTTTGTCAAAAAGATAGCTGTCAGCAGCACCACAGAGGACTACCATATGTCTGTAGACTTTTTGTGCTATTGCACCGTTAAGCAAAAATTTTAAAGTTTTATAGACACTTTTGGCAAAAAACGTACCCTCATATATCTCAAAAAATTTGCACTCTCTTGTATATTTATGAGTGTATAAAAAGTTTGAAGTAAAACCGCCTTCTCCTGTGTTGATAGGAAATCTACCAAGATAAGCTCCCTTTGTAAAAGCTCGTGTTCCCTCAGGTGAGATTGCACCATCGCTCATAGCACTTCTGCCAAAAACAGAATGCGTTACAAAAGGCTTTGGAGAGTTTTCTCCAAAAGTAACAGAAAAGTTATTACTGACATCTTCGGTATTTAAAACACAGTTGGCATTTTTAATGGCAAGTCGTGCACTCTTTTGCGGTTGTCCCGGGGAAAATGAAGCGTAGGCAGATCTTCTCTCAGCTGAATCATAAACCCACTTAACCTTATCAAAGGAGTCATAGAACTGTTCATCTCCAAAATATTGTCGCATTGGATTACGCAAAGCATAAAAGAGATAGCGCAATCTTCCGATAAGCGGATAGTTGATAAGCAGTTGATTCTCTCTTTGAATATATCTATCATAGATAAAAATTACAATAGAGAGAGCCAGAATGAGAATGACAAATGCCTTCATCAAAAACATCATAATGGGAAAATTGATATGTCCTATCTTATGTGTAAACTCTACTAACTCTTCCATCTACTTAGCTTTTCTCTCCAAAGATAATTCTGTCAAGTGAAAATCTTCCCGCACCGTGTGCTATAAAGATAATCAAAAAGAGCATATAGTAAAGCGGTATCTCAAAACCGTTATTACCTGCCTCAAAACCATTAGGAAGGTGTACAGTTACAATAGCCACTATCATAATAACAATCAGTGGAATGGAGATAAGACGTGTCAAAAATCCAAACGTTAAAAGTACTACACCTGTTATCTCTGTAGTTGCTGCCATATAAGCATTGAGCGTTGGGAAAGGTATACCGATAGAGCCAAACCATTCAGCAACAGAGCCTATATCACTCCACTTCATCATAGCCGGTTGGTAAAATCCGTAAGCAACAACAAGCCGTGCTAGTAACAAACTGACAGACTGCAGATACTCGCTCAAACGGGAAAACTCTAAATAAATTTTTTTGATATTCATAATAAACTCCTTCGTTTATAAAAGATAAGTCTACCTTTTATTTGTGTAGGAAGTGTGTAGAAGATTTTTAGAAGCAAGGTATAGACTTCTTGCTTATCTATAATTATGCAAGAAGTCTAATAGGGGAAGTAATATAACTCTATTTGTTACCGCCACATTTACCGACACCGCACTTCATAGCTTTTTTCTTTGCTTTTTTTGCATCGCCGCACTTTTTCGCCTCTGCTTTATCCATTTTAGCACCACACTTCATCTTCTTAACCGGCTTTTCCATTTTAGAACCACATTTTCCAGCTCCACACTTCATGCCCTCTGCACTCGCAGTTGTTCCAAATCCTACAAAAAAAGCCGCTGCTAAAAGCATTGCTGCTACATTTAATCTTTTCATCTTCTCATCCTTTGATTTTAAGTTGAACAAGTGTAACACAAAATAAGAAATATTTATGTGACACTTGTTACATTGGAACTATTTTATAGAAATAGTGTGTAGTATTTGTGTAATGGTGTATAATTAGATAATTTATTTAAAGGCTTCCCTATTCTATCAAAAAAAGAGACTCTTCAAGAGCAATTCAAAAACTTTTACAAAGAACACAAACCAAAAAGCATGGAAGATGCAGTAGAGAAATTTGCCATCTTTGGAGGTGTTTCCTGGGGGGAAATCGATACTTCCAAACCATCTTTTGAGCTTATTGAGAAGCTTATTTTGGATGATTACTCCTACATTCGTAACGATATCAATGAACTTACAGATGGGCAACCACTTTACCACTCTATTCTCACAGCTATTGCACTGAGTGATGGTAAAGCTCATGCGGTCTATAAACGTGCCCATGTTGAAGAGAGTGTTGGAGAAAAAGCAGTTGAGACGCTTCTTGAGCGTGGACTTATTCGGTTCAAACGCTCTAAAGGTGCAGATGACAGATTTAGCTTTACGTTGCCCTTTTTACGTTTTTGGTTTGCCTTTGTATCACCTCTTTTTAAAGGGATTCGTGATGGAGAGTACAAAGAGGTAAAAGAGCGTTGGCAAAGTTACGAAAATGAGTTTACCCATCCTGTTTTTACAGAGCTCTCACACGCACTTCTGCGAAAAAAACTCAAAGATGACTCCATTATGGAGATATCAGAGTATTGGAAAAATGATGGTCTTACACTCGACATCTATGCGAAAACAAAAGGCAAAAAGCGTATAATCGGCTCATGTAAATATACAAACTCCAAAATAAAAAAGAGTGAACTTTCAAAGCTTGCAGAACTTGCACAAAAAGCAAATATTGATGCCGATATGCTTGTTATCGTTGCTAAAACAGGTTTTTCAAAAGAGCTAAAAGCACTCAAAAATGAAAACCTAAGACTCTATACACTCAAAAACTTTAAAGAACTACTGGGCTAAAGAATGAAGCTTTTACATAAACTTTTACTTGGATATATTCTAATTATTATTTTTATTGGTTCCTTTTCAACGCTATTGCTAATCTATACAATAGACAAAAACTCCTCTTATCTTGTAGCATACAGAGAAAGAGAAACTACCTCCTTTGTAAAAGTCCTCAATGCTGTTATTCTTGAAAAGAACAAACTTAAAGATACACAAACTATTCAAAAGCTTTTTGATGAAACAGTAGAAAAACTTCCTCATGTAAAACGTTTAACATTACATGTACAAAATCCTGAAAATGGGCATTTTAAGCCTATCGTCAGTACTGTTAGAAAATATTTGCAGATACCTTCTCATCAAGAAGATATTGATGCAATACTTTATAAGAAAACAACACTTTTATATGAAAAGGGTAAAAATGGAGGACAGTTACTTGATATAACCTATCCCATTACTGATAACAATCTCAAAGCTATAGCAGCAATAGGGGCTACTGTTTCACTTTATGAATCAGACAAAGTTCTTGCGAACGCAATTCAAAAAATGAAAGAAGATACGCTATACAACATCCTTTTAATTATTATGACTGCTTTGATTCTCTCCCTTATTATCGGTCTACTTGTTATACGTAAAATTATCTCCCCTTTACATACTTTAAAAAATGCTATTGGATCTTTTTCAAAACAAGAGTTTACTCCAATTGAAATAGCTTCCAATGATGAAATAGGAGAGTTAGCAGCCACATTTAATATTATGGCTGATGAACTTCATATACTGTACAATTCAATGCAAGAACAGATAGATATAAAAACAAAAGAACTCCAAACACTATATCTTGTTGACTCACTAACAACTCTGCCAAATAGAAATGCCCTTTATGAAGATATGAAAAAATTCTCATCTTTTCATCTGGCAATTTTAGATGTCGCATCATTTAGAGATATTAATGACTCCTATGGTGTTGATATAGGGAACCGTGTTTTACAAGTTTTGGCACAAAAAATAAAATTCTATCTTGATAATACACAACTTAAGATATATCGACTTGGTGGTGATGAAATAGCCATTATCAACTATGAATATAATGCAAAAAAGTTTGTTCAAATTATCCAACAGCTTATTAAAAGCCTTGAGCATGAAACAATTTACTTTGAGGATAAAGATCTTGAAATTAATGTTTCCCTGCATGCGGGAATATCTTTAAATCAAAAGTCTGCACTTGAACATGCCAATATCGCTTTACTAGAAGCTAAAAAAAGCTATGTTGATTTACGTGTTTTTAATGAAAAAACTCATACTGAAGATATACAAATACAAAATTTGAAAATGATTAAAAAAATTAAAGATGCTGTTAATCATGATAATTTTATAGCCTATTACCAGCCTATTCTTAATAAACAAAAAGAGATTGTTAAATACGAAGCACTTGTACGCATGCAATATAATCATGAAATATTATCACCTAGCAGTTTTATTGATATTGCTAAAAAAACCAAGTATTATAAATATATTACACGTAGTATTATCGCTCAAGCTTTTCAAGAGTTTAAATCATCAACACTCTCCTTTTCGATAAATATATCAGGGGATGACCTTATCAACCAAGAAACATTTGGTTTTATCCAGTATCATTTAGAAAATTTTTCAGATACTTCTCGTGTCATCTTTGAAATTGTAGAGAGTGAAGATATTCATCATCTTCCAAACCTTCAAAAATTTATTGCACTCATAAAAAAACATAATGCAAAAATTGCCATCGACGATTTTGGGACTGGTTACTCTAACTTCTCTTATCTCTTAGATTTAGAGCCTGATTATATCAAGATAGATGGCTCTTTAATTAAAAATATAGATCACGATGACAAGTCTTACAATATAGTAAAAACAGTTGTATCTTTTGCCCATACACTTAATATCAAGGTTATTGCAGAGTTTATTCACTCCAAAGAAGTACTTGCAGTTTGTGAAAGTTTAGGTATTGATGAGTTCCAAGGATACCTCTTTGGTGAACCATCTCTTACAATAGTCTCAAAATAAAGGATCTTCTCATGTATAAAAAAATTTTACTGCTTCATGGTTGGGGAGGAAGTGATTTTCCTCATTGGCAGAGCTGGCTTGCAGGTGAATTGGCACGTGATTATGGCTGTGTAAATTTTTTGCGTTTTTGGGATTTTGACAATCCTAAACTTGATATCTGGTTGCGTGAGCTTCAAGATGCACTACAAGATTTCAGACCCGACATTGTTATCTGTCACTCTTTGGCAAATACACTTTGGTTTCATCTTTGTGCGAAAAAAGAGCTGCGTGAAATAGAAAAACTCTACCTGGTTGCACCACCTAGTTTGAATTGCACTATTACAGAATTAAGTGAATTTTTTCCTGTAGATATACCGCCAAATCTTTATGCCAAAGAAACACTGCTTATTACCTCAACAAATGACCCTTATATGACCCAAAAAGAGGCAAATGATTTAGAGAAAAAGCTAAACATTCCTATGAAAGTTATACAAAACGGTGGTCATTTAAATGCAGACAGCGGTTATGGTCAGTGGGAGTGGATGCTTCAAGAGTTAAAAGCTGTTACCACATCTCACGCATAGATATCAAGTTGATTGCTACTGAGAGTCGGTTTTACTTCCTGTTTGAGTGATTCTTGCACGATTTTGGCTTTTTGCACTGTTTCATTTTGGGCATTGAAGCCTTGCGAACTATTTTTTGTATTATCATCTTTTACAGAATTAGGGTCTAATCTCCCTACCTGCATAGAGCTAGGATATGGAGATTGAAATGTATACTGTGCCACTTTCATATCATCCTCCTTTGTGCCTATATAAAAATTATAGCACAAAAATCATAAAAAATTAACCGATTATATACTGATCTCTTCCATTATGCTTCGCCATATAAAGTGCATTATCCACTCGTTTAAAGAGCTCTTCATAGTCATCTCCCTTTTTATATGTTGTCAAACCAAATGATGCTGTAATCTTTGGAACAGGTGAAAATACAACTTTAGCTATTTTCTTTTGCAATTTTTCAACTAAGTGCACCAACCCCTCTTTATTGGTATAGTTAGCAATAATAATGAACTCTTCTCCACCCCATCGTGCTACAAAATCATCCTCTCTTACATTTTTCTGCAGAACCTTGGCAAATCTTTTTAAAACTTCATCACCAATCTTATGTCCATAATTATCATTAACAAGTTTAAAAAAATCTATATCAACAAGTATCAATCCAAACTCACTACCATAGCGCTGTGCGCTTTTTATCTTTCTTTTAATCGTTTGCAAATACTCACTACGATTATAAAGGGAGGTTAAAGCATCATGTGTTGAGAGATTTTCCAACTCTTTTGTTGTCACTTTGACAAGATGGGTCAAAGCTTTTTTAATAGGGTCAAAATCTTTCGTATCTACAGTAATTAACCTCTTCTCTTTTAAGCTCTTTTTAGTCTCTGAAAGCAGCATAAAAGTAGTAGTGACATTTAAAAGCTCTGCTATTTTTCCTGCGTGAAAATACTCTCCAAATGTGAAAAAACCAACCGTAGGAGCAAGTGATTCCAAAATATTTATCTCATCCCTCAGCTTATCTTCCAGCAGTGCCTTTCTTGCGGCACAAGAGTAGATATAGACAGCTTCGGCGGCTTTTGTTTTAATCTTTTCAAAATATTCATAAAGATTATCTGTCAACTCTTCAATATTTGCAAAACTAAAGCGAACACTATCCCCTACATCAAATTTTCCTGCATACATCAAAGCATGATTCTCTGTAACAGCGACAGGATCCCTTGCCACCAAAACACCCTCTTTATCTAAGAGTAATGGAAAAGCCATACAGGAAGCCGGAAGATTGTTTACAACATCATCACCAAGATACTTTCTATACACATCAATAATCGCAATACCATCAAGTTCATAAAGAGTAGAACCGTCTGCTTTTGTAACACTCATCTCTTTGCCAATAGGAGTCCATTTCAATATATAATCACTATTAACGAAAAGTTCATCCCCACTCAGTGTCGCTATAACGCAACCGTTGTCACTATACTCTTTTTCTGTGAAAACATATGTTTGCTTGAAGCTTTTATCTGCTGCTCGACCACCTGCAATAACAATGTCAGGAGCCATCTTATAAATATCTTTTAGCAGTGTTTCTGCATCACTTTTAAGCCCATCACTAAAAATTATCATTGCCTTTGTATTATCACTTAAAAGCTCTTTTTGAATATCTTCAAGATGGAAATTCTTGTCTAATTGATAGAGTTTTGATTTTATGGATGTCTTGTTAAATATACTAAATGAGAGTGTCACCGTATTATCATACATTGCACCATTACAGATTTCACCACTTGTTGTAGTACCAATAATATTGGCTTTTGGTAGTCTTTCTTTAACTACTCCAGCTAATTCCAGACAATACTCTGCATCAACAATACCACTGAATATCTGAACAAAAAGCCTCTCTTCTTTTTCTAGTTCATGAAGTTCTATAAATCTTTGAAGCTCTGCTTCATTTGTATATACCGTGTTATAACTTGTCACAGACTCTCCTTTTATAAGGGAATCTAAAAGATATCCTTAGATCTTATAGACTATTATATCATTCAAGCAACATAAAAAAACTTAAAGTATCACATTTTGCCTCATAGATTTTTATAATGTCCAAACCGAAAATTTACGGTTTTTAATTTTTCCACTTTTTAAATACTTAAATGCACGATCAATATCATCACTTGCCACAGCTACATAAGCTTGCCTCTCATAAATATCTATCTTACCGATTGAACTACCTGCAAGCCCTGCTTCACCACTCAACGCTCCTAAAATATCCCCAGCACGCAGTTTATCTTTCTTACCGCCTTCAATCACAAGCGTTACAAACTCCGGCGTCATCTCAAAAGAGTCCACTTCTTCTATATCACTAGCATCAAGAAACTGCCGTTTTGCCTCCTCTTTATACTCTGCTACTTTTTCCTCTTCAAAGTTCTCATAAAGTGTAAGTGCAACTCCTTTTGCACCGGCACGTCCAGTACGTCCTATACGGTGTGTATAGGTCTCTTTTGTATGTGGCAGATCATAATTGACTACCATGGAGAGTGCTTTGATATCAAGTCCCCGAGCTGCAACATCCGTTGCCACCAAGATAGGTGTTGAGCTGTTTGC
The DNA here is from genome assembly GCF_039667035.1 of Sulfurimonas sp. NWX79. Lineage (NCBI taxonomy): Bacteria > Pseudomonadati > Campylobacterota > Epsilonproteobacteria > Campylobacterales > Sulfurimonadaceae > Sulfurimonas > Sulfurimonas sp. NWX79. The sequence goes on along the minus strand of NZ_JALCZL010000011.1, from coordinate 44,901 downwards.
AAACTGTACAAGTACATCATTTCTCTCATACTGTTCCAAATCCCCATGGAGTGCAAGCGCATCTATCTTGCGTGTAACAAGTTTCTCTGAGAGCTCTTTTGCTTCGAACTTTGTATTGGTAAAGATAATGACATTTTTTGGCTTTGTACTGCCAAGCAGATTAATCAGTGTACTCAGCTTATCATCAGTTTTGTAAAAAAGCTCCTCTATATCATTTGGAGTTTCTTCTGTTGTTGTTTTGATATGCAGCGCATTATCCAAAAGTTTGTGTGCAACTGCTTTAACCGCATCATCATAAGTAGCAGAAAAAAGAAGTGTCTGGTGATATCGGGGTAAAAACTTCATTATCGACTCTACCTCTTCCATAAAGCCCATATCAAGCATTCTGTCTGCCTCATCAAGTACAAAAGTATTCAGATCTTCTAGTGATAGACTCTCTTTGTTCAGGTGTTTGAGCACACGTCCGGGAGTTCCGACAACTATGTGTGCCTGATGAGAGAGTGAACCGAGCTGTTTGCCAAAGGACTCACCACCCGTGAGCATCAAAATCTTGATATTATGTGCAAATCGTGCCAAACGGCGCAGCTCTTTTGCCACTTGGTCTGCAAGCTCACGTGTAGGACAGAGCACCAAAGCCTGCACTCTAAATTTTTTCACATCCAGATTATGTAAAAGCCCAATACCAAAAGCAGCTGTCTTGCCACTGCCTGTTTTGGCTTCTGCCATGATATCCCTGCCTTCTAAAACAGCAGGCAGTGCCTCTGCCTGAATAGGTGTCATCATTTTATAATCAAGTGTATCAAGGTTTTGAAGCATTGCTTGCGTGAGGGGAAGTTTTGAGAATTTTGAGAGATTCATATTTTATCTTTTTTTGAAATTATACATCATTATTGAAGCTGCTATGGCAACATTGAAACTTTTTACATCTTCTTGCATCTCAATATTTACGACTTCATCACATAACGCTAAAATATCTTCGGCTATTCCAAAACCCTCATGACCCATAATAAGCACCCATTTCTCTGCTGTTTTTACACAAAAGAGCGGCTGGGAATTCTCTGTCACCTCTGCCGCATAAATTGTATACCCTAACTCTTTCAATGCTTTTATGCTCTCTTTTATATCTTCATAAACATGAATCTTGAGCATTGCGGCATATCCCATCGAAACACGGAGTGCTCTTCTGTTAAAAGGATGTGGTGAGGTTTTTCCAAGCATTAAAGAGTTCACGCCAAGTGCTGCCATACTCCGTGCAATCGCTCCGACATTCTCACTCGATGTGATGTTATCAAGCAGTACAATATTATCATCCAACTCCTCTAAATTAACATCAACCGGGCGTTTTGCATGCATCATACAGTTATGGTGGATCTTGTGTCCTACGATCCTGCTCATCTGCTCTTTACCTGCTTCATAAAGTAAGGGAACCTCACGTGAACCTATCAATGCTTGATACATTTCAAAATATTCACGTGTAGCTAAAATGCTCTCTATCTTGATATCTGTTTTTTCTAAAAGAAGATTCACTACCTTCGGCGAGTCGGCAATAAAGCTCCCGTCATTTAATATTCCTTTATCACGCAGTGCATGATACACTTTTAGTCTTTTATCTTCAATATTTTCTATAGCTACTCTCATAATGGCATTATATATTATTATGATAAAATGGTTCCTATGAAATTACTACTTATGGAAGATGACCCCGTTTTATCTGATATTTTGCTTGATTTTCTGCGTGAGAGCTGGGAAGTTGATTATGCTTTTAATGCCGAAGAGGTTTACGAACTGCTCCAAAACAAACAGTATGACCTTTTTATCTTTGATATCAATGTAACAGGGCAAAACGGTCTTGAACTTCTGCAAGAGTTACGCTCTTTTAGTGATACCACACCTGCTATTTTCATCACAGCTTACGCTGATACAAAGCACCTGCAAAAGGCTTTTGATGTCGGTGCCCACGATTACATCAAAAAGCCTTTTGCTCTTGAAGAGTTGGCACTGCGCATTCAAAATACAAAACGCCTCTTTCACATAGAAGAGAGTGATACCTTGCTCATTACAGAAGGTATCTACTTCCACCCACAGACAAAAGAGATTCGTAAAGAAGATAAATCTATCACTTTAGGCAATAAAGATGCTCTTCTACTGAGTTATTTTCTCAAAAACAGAAAAAGACTTATCTCCAATGAAGAGCTTATACAAAACATCTGGGACTTTGACTCCCTGCCAAGTGATGCAACACTCCGTTCACATATCCGTACTCTGCGTGAAATCATAGGGAAAGAGAAGATAAAAACCATTCGTGGAGAAGGCTATCTCTATGAATAAAATCACAAAAAAATCTTTCTACTCCTTTTTGGCACTCTATCTTGTCAGCTCTTTTATCTTTCTTACCCTTGCTGCTTACTGGTTTTATACCTCACAGGTTGCCATGGAGAAAAATGCCAACTTCTACAAGATGAATCACATAGCAGACCTTGTCAGTGCCGAGGTAATTCACGCACAAATGGAAGAGAGACCGTTTAAATTACAAAAATTTGAGCGTGCTGTTGTAGGCCTTTATGACAAAGAACATAAACTTCTCTATGGTATGAGTGTTCAGGATGTCGATTTTTCCAATGATTTTTATATGAAAGAGGGCATCTTTACCCTTGTTTCTCAAAGGACAGCAGGACATCTTGATGTACAGTATGTAGTTGTACAGAGTAATGAGTGTGTCAAAAATGTAGAGAAGATAAAAAACAAGATTGCCTATGCTGTCATTATCACAGCTATCCTTATTATTCTTATCGCTATTTTTCTCTCCTATATCTTTTTAAAACCCATCAAAGAGAAAATGGAAGAGATTGAATCTTTTGTAAAAGATACTACCCATGAGCTCAATACTCCCTTAACAGCTCTTATGATGAGTACCTCACGCATAAAATCAAAAAAAGAGTATGATGAAAAAATTGTCAAAAACATCTCTATCAGTACAAAACAACTCTATGATATCTATGCCTCACTCAGCTTTTTGAGCTTTGATTCCCAAAGTGAAGCAGCGCAAAAACTTCGATTTGACAATGTCATAAAAGAGGATATTAATTACTTTAGCGAACTTTTAGAGAAAAAGAACATTCAGCTCAAAGCCAATCTTGAGCCTTGTGAGATTACTATTGCTCCGACAAAGTCTAAAATGCTTATAAACAATCTCTTAAGCAATGCTATCAAATATTCAAAACCAAAAACTACCATATCCATTACAACGACAAGTGACTCTTTTATCATTCAAGATGAAGGTATTGGCATAGAGAAAGAAAAGCTAGATTTGATTTTCCAGCGGTTTGTCCGTGCAAACTCTTATGCAGGAGGATTTGGGGTGGGTTTAAATATCGTAGACTCTATTGTCAAAGAGTATGGCTACAAAATTGAAATAGTGTCTGAGAAAAACAAAGGTACAACGATTACGCTACACTTTCGTTAGTATTTTCAAGTTTTGCGACCTCTTCAATACAACTCACGATAATATTTTTGATTCTGTTGGGTGCAAGCTTATACTTCATCTCAAAATCTACAATTGCATTGATATCCATATGCTCCATACTGCGAACCACTTTATAGATATCACCAAAAATACCCTTCTGTTGTAAGAGTGCCTCTTCAACCTCATCGGAGATATTGATATTTTCGAGTATCTCTTCAAGTGGCATCGAAAAAAGCGTATCCATCAACGAGAGTACTCCAACCATGTATGCTTCGCCTAGCATATTTGACCTTGCATCCGGTCGTATCTCTTTTAAAATCCTCTCCATTAACTCCGTTCTGTTTTTTACCATCAGCATCAAAGGCGATATCTCAAAATTTGAAGCAACCGACTTGGAATAGATCATCAGCATCAGCCATTTTGCAAGCTGAATTCTTCCAATGAGCACAATAATATGATGAATAGAGGAGATTTTTTTTCGAAACGAAAATGCTGCAGAGTTGATAAACTGCAGAAGTTGCACCGTAATTTCAGGATTTTTCTCAAACTCGTCTGCTGCTTCATCAATGTTTCTGTCTTCCATCAGCATATTGTAAAGCCGTAGTACCGCCATACGTGTCGGATTGTACTGTGCATTTTCTATGATTTTTGGCTGTGCGAAGAAATAACCCTCAAATGCATCACAGCCAAAAGCTTTTGCCTTCTCATGTCTCTTTTCATCTTCTATCTTCACACCAATGATTTTTATACCGTTGGCATGCAGTTTCTCCATGCTCTCTTGTATACCCTCTTCAATAAATACTTTACAGTAGGTAAAAGTATCTAACACAGATATATACTTCTCAAATACTTCGTCATTGAGTTTTATATTATCTATAGCCAGAATATAGCCCTTTGTATGGAGTTGATGGAGTCGTTCAACGACCCGTTCATTCATTGCAACATTGCTAAAGATAGAAAAAACAAAAAACTCCTTTGGAATTGAAAAAATAATATCATTCAGCAGGAACTTCTCATCTATTTTGACAAAAGCCCTTTTATCTCCAAGCAGTTGTTTCGTACCGAATTTATTGAGTACACTGCTAACGACAGCAGCACTTGCATATCTGTCATTGTCTATTTTGGTACTTTTTGGAGAATCCCGATAGAGTATCTCATAGGCAAAAATATTAAAGTTTTTATCTAAAATCGGTTGTCTTGCAACATATACATGTTTTATCATTTTTATATCCTATAAAAACATTATACAACATTTTTTTATTAGGTTGCTAAAATCTATTTGTCTATGCGATACCATCCTGCAATTGAATAACGGTCTTTTTTTGCAATATCAACTGCGTGAGGGAACTCTTCGCTCATAAATACAACGAGAGTATTTTGCTTTGGAAGTACTTTTTTGATGAGCTTGTCCTCTTTATCATAGATGAGCAGTTCTCCACCATCTCTCTGATTCCACTCCTCATTGAGATAATAAACCGTAGTGACAACTCTGTTTTTGGAGTTCTTAAAAGCATCAAGATGTTTTTCATAAAAATCACCCTTTTCATAGTGAGCAAAGTGTGCTTCGTAATATGTAAGACCAAGGAACAAAGAGCGATTGAGATACTCACGCAAGCCCGATGCAAAAGTAAGAAATTCACTCACACTTTCGCCATCTTCATCTAGCCAGACTATCTTATCACGACGCCTCTTTTTATCAAGATGCAAAGTATTACTGCTTGATATGCCTGCCTCTTTATAGTTCTGTTGTTTTTGTGCTTTTTGGAGTAGTTTTTGTGAAAGCTCTTTATCTAAGGCATCTTCAATAATAATATAACCCTCATTTACAAGAGCATCGGTAATTTTTTCGTAGAGTATTTCCATACAGGAAGTTTACACTGACACCCCTACGGGTGTCAAGTAAAAAAGAAAAAGGAGCTGTTAGATTGGTAAAACTCTGATTTTTGGAGAGAGTTTTTCTTTGAGCGTTGACTCGATTGCATAGAGTGTACCTGTAGCAGATGAAGCACAACCGTTACATGCACCAAGATATCTGATATAGATATCGATATAGTCATCATTTTTCTTAATATCGATGATTTCCATATCGCCACCATCCATGATTAAGAACTGACGAACATTCTCATCGATTACTGCATCAACAGCTTTGATCTGCTGAACAAGTGTCATCTCTTCGAAGTTTCCACCACCAGCTGCTTGCGCATCTGCCGCTGCTTTCATCTTCTCTTCATCCATCTCTTTGCGTGTCTGTTCCAAGATATCAACAAGGTAGTATTCTCTGTCTTCATGACCACCCGGTTTGATACAAGATTTACAAAAGCCACCTGCTTTTGTGTAGTCTGTGATCTCTTCAACCGTTTTAAGGTCATTGAGACGAATTACCTCTTGGATAGTACCAAGTGATACACGAGCACATTCACAAACAATGATCTCATCTTCAAAGCTCTCTTCATCAACACCTAGGTAAAGTGAAGCTGCTTTTTTGATAACATCATACGCCATAACAGAACAGTGCATCTTTTGCGGTGGAACTGCCGGAGTATCCGGATCATCACGCAGTGCTTTTTCAACATCAATATTTGTGATTTTTACTGCTTCTTGAACAGTTTTACCAATACAAAGCTCTGTCATAACATCACTTGATGCGATAGCAGTACCACAACCAAAAGATTTAAACTTAGAGTTTACAATCTTGTCTGTTTTTGGATCAACTTCCCAGTAAAGTCTTACTGCATCACCACAGCTCTCAGCACCAAAATCAGCAACAATAAGCTTGTTACCATGTGCCTCAGCTTCCTCAGGAGTAATCTCTCCTTGGTGTTGTGGGTTATTCATTAAGGTTGTTACTTTATTTGAGTACGCATCCCATAAAGAAGCGCCTAATAAATCATCTTTAGCCATAATATTCTTCCTTTAAATTTTTTCAAAATTTTAAGGGAACCTTTTTATCTTATTCCCTTTTTGTCACGTCAAAGGAAGCAATTCCTTTGCCTACGCTAACGATTGGTTTCACTCTAAAGGGCACTTACATCCTCAGCGGAAAGCTCACGCGACTAGTCACTTTTTAATAGTTTAATTAATGTGCCATATGGTGAGGAATGTGACATTCACCTGCTTCACCACCTGGAGTTGGTTGCACTTTTGCAAATGAGCTAGAAATCGCTCTTAGACGTGCAACTGCTTTTTTAAACTGCTCTATTGTGTAGTCAATCTCTTCATCTGTTGTAAAACGAGAAAGAGAAAGACGAATACCTGTGTGAGCCAATTCATTATCAGCACCGATTGCAAGCATAACTGTATTTGCTTCGAGGTCTTCTGAAGCACAAGCAGAACCAGTTGAAGCTCCAATCATTGAGTTGTTCAGATCCCAAAGCATACCTTCACCTTCAACCCCACGGATCGAGATTAAAATAGTATTTGGTGTACGGTTCTCACGTGAACCAACTACAAAAGTATCACTCAGCTCTAAAAGAGCATCTTCTAAACGGTCACGTTTTTCTCTGATTTTTGCCATTGTCTCTTCGATGTTTGTAGTAGCAAGCTCTATCGCTTTACCCATACCAACAATATATGGAACATTGAGTGTTCCTGAACGACGATGACCCATCTGCTCACCACCATGAAGCAGCGGAGAGAGCGCTTGAGAATTTTTAATGTAAAGTGCCCCTATTCCTTTTGGACCATGGAACTTGTGAGCTGACATTGAAACAAAGTCAACATGAACATCTTGCAGATCAACAGGAATCTTACCAATAGCCTGAACACCATCAGAGTGGAAAAGTACGCCATTTGCTTTACAGATTTCACCAATCTCTTTAATAGGAAAGATCATCCCTGTCTCATTACTTGCCCACATAACAGAAACAAGTGCTGTTTTGTTTGTAATAAAACTCTTTACAACATGCGGCTCCACAATTCCCTCTTCATTAACAGGAAGGTAAGTAACCTTTACACCTTGCTCTTCTAACCATCTACAAGTAGAAAGCACTGATGGATGCTCTACCTCTGTTGTAATGATATGGTCTTTTTCACCACCAACGATTAGATCATTAAATACTGATTTTAAAACCCAGTTATTTGACTCAGTCGCACATGAAGTGAAAACGATATCATCATCATCACTGGCATTCAGTGCAGTATATACCTGATCTATCGCTTTTTTTAAGTAAGGGTGTGTTGCCGTACCAAACTTATGAAGTGAACTAGGATTTCCGTAAAGTTCACTAAAAAATGGTTGCATCACTTCTACTACTTGTGGATCACACATCGTAGTAGCATTGTTATCTAAATATACTTGCATATTTACCTCTTTAAATTTAAGAATGATTATCACTCTTTTTAAATAAGACAATTTTTGTCCTCTTTTACTTATGACATGATAATAGCTTTGTCATTATGATTAGCTTAAGCCTAACTGAGTTTATCTTTGGCTTAAGTTTTTTATGCAGTTATTCTTAAATTGCACTATGCTATAATCGCACAATTATTAATACTATAAAAGGTTTACATACTATGGGTCAAACTATAACTGAAAAAATATTTTCTGAACATGTCGGTCACGATGTATATGCAGGTGAGATTGTTCGCTCACCTATCGATATGGTTATCGGAAATGACATTACTACGCCTATCTCTATCAAAGCTTTTGAAGAGAGCGGTGCAGCATCTTTGGCAAATCCAGACGGATTCTCAATTGTACTGGACCATTTCATCCCTGCAAAAGATATCGCTTCGGCAAATCAGGCAAGAATTTCTCGTGATTTTGCAAAAAAACATAATCTTAAAAACTTTTTTGATGAAAAAGATATGGGAATCGAGCATGCACTTCTGCCTGAAAAGGGTCTTGTAGTTCCTGGTGATGTTATCATCGGAGCTGACAGCCACACTTGTACACACGGAGCTCTTGGAGCATTCTCAACAGGAATGGGTTCAACAGACCTTGCATTTGCAATGATTACAGGAGGCAACTGGTTTAAAGTTCCTGAGTCTATCAAAGTAGTACTCTCTGGTAAACCTGGAAAATATACAACAGGAAAAGATATCATCTTAGAGATCATTCGTATGATTGGTGTTGATGGTGCACTTTATAAGACATTAGAGTTTACAGGAAGCACGATTGAGCATCTTAGTATGGATGACAGATTTTCTATGTGTAATATGGCAATCGAAGCAGGTGCTAAAAGTGGTATCGTTGCATATGACGACATTACAAAGGAGTTCTTGAGCGATAAAGATTTGGCACGTGAGCCTCGTATTCACTACTCTGATGATGATGCCTCGTACTCACAAATTTTAGAGATCGATGTTGCAAACCTAGACCCGGTTATCGCGTATCCGTTCTTACCATCAAACGGTCACTCAGTTGTTCAGGCAGTTGCAGACAAGATCAAAGTAGATCAGGCCTTTATCGGAAGCTGTACCAATGGTCGTTTGGCTGATTTAAAAGTCGCAGCTGAAATTTTAAAGGGCAAAAAAGTGCACCCTGATGTCCGTCTTATCGTCACACCGGGAACACAAAAGATCTTGCGTGAGGCAAATCACTTAGGCTATATCGACATCATCGTCGATGCAGGTGGTGTTGTTAGTAACCCTACTTGTGGTGCTTGTCTTGGAGGATACATGGGGATTTTAGGTGATGGCGAAGTAGCAATCTCTACAACAAATAGAAACTTTGTCGGTCGTATGGGCTCACGCAGTTCGAAAGTCTACCTTGCCAACTCGGCAGTTGCTGCAATCTCTGCGATTACAGGCTATATCACAGATCCACGATAATGAGCTCACCCAAAGCTCATTATTCTATGTTATAATTTTGTTATCACATTTTAAGGACAATTTATGAAACGTTTACTTTTACTCCCTGCACTACTTTTTGGCAGTGCTTCGTTTGCAGTTGATGCAAGATATGAAATCTCTCCAATGATAGGCTACAACCTTGCAGAAGGCAATGTTGGCATCAAAGGTGATGACCATTACTTAGGTGCTCTTGAACTACAGTACAACTATAAAGATTCAAAAATTTCTCCGGAAATCTCTGTTCTTTACTCTCCAAGTGCAGACTATGATGGAGGCGGAGACACTTCTGTAACTCGTCTTTTATTAAATGGCGTTTATGCATTTGACAAAGTAGGCAAAATCACTCCTTTTGCAAAAGCCGGTCTTGGTTATGAGTTTGTTGGTACTGAAGTTCCAAATCAAAATGAAGATGGTCTTGTACTTGATGCTGGTGCCGGTCTGAAAGTTCCATTTGCACCATCTTGGTCATTCAAAGCAGAAGCACTTTACCTTGCAAAAGTAAGCAGTGCACATAATGACAATGCAGACAATAATCTTGTCGCAATGCTTGGTCTTACATATACATTTGGTGCGACACAGACGAAAGAGGTTCCAAAAGAGGAAGTTGTTGAAGAAGTTGTAGAGGAAGCAGTTATTGTAGCGCCAAAAGAGATAGATAGCGATGGCGATGGTGTGTATGATGCACTTGACAAATGTCCAAATACTCCAGCAGGATCAACTGTAGGTGCTGACGGATGTGCAATCTCTTTAGATGATGATAATGATGGTGTTTTAAATGAAAATGATATCTGTCCAAATACACCTGCCGGTGAAGCAGTAAACTCTGATGGTTGTCCAGCAACTGTAAACCTTCATATTAATTTTGAGAACAATTCGGCAGAAATTCTTTCAAGCTCCAATGCAAAACTTGACAAATATGCAGATTTTCTGAAAAAGCATACAAACTACTCTGCAAAAATTGTAGGCTACACCGACAGCAGAGGGAGTGAGAGTTACAATAAAAAACTCTCTCAAAGACGAGCAGCTGCTGTTATGAAAGCATTGGTCAAAAGAGGAGTAGACCCTTCTCAACTGAGCGCTCTTGGAATGGGTGAAGCAAATCCGGTTGCTAGCAATGAGACTGCAGAAGGCCGTGCAAAAAACAGACGTATTGAAGCAGAGTTGACACGTAACTAATATGCTTACAATTCCCTGTGTCATCTTTGCAGGTGGCAAAAGCTCACGGATGGGAGAAGACAAAGCACTTCTCCCCTTTGCGGGCCACTCTACATTAGCAGAGTATCAATATACAAGACTCTCAAAAATCTTTCAAACTGTTTATATCTCATGCAAAGATGCTTCTGTTTTTCCTTTTGAAGCAAACTTTATCGAAGATGATAAAAAAAGTGATGTATACGCACCAACGGCAGGTTTTGTAGCAATCTATAAAGCCATCCCTGATGAGCGTTTTTTTGCAATCAGTGTTGATTCTCCCTTTATAGATGAAAACATCATCACAAAACTGCTCCATTGCGATAGAGATAATGTTGATGCTACCATTGCAAAAACCCCTGAAGGTATACAACCACTCTGCGGTATCTATCACAGAAGTCTTGAAAAAACTTTTCAAACAATGCTTGATGAAGAGAACCATAAGCTTGGACTTTTACTCAAAAATGCAAAAACAGCCTACTGTCTCTTTGAAGAGAGAAAATCTTTTTTAAATATGAATCACCCTGAGGATTATAAAAAAGCCCTCAGCCTTATACATTGTTAACACCTCTTTGCTATAATAGTAAAAAAGCAAAAAAGATATACTTATGAACCTAACACATTTAGATGAAAACCAAAGACCTAAAATGGTCGATGTCAGTGAGAAACAAAACACAACCCGCGTTGCTGTAGCAAGTGGTATTATAGAGATGAGTCAAGATGCCTATGATGCCATTGTAAGTGAAAAGACAAAAAAAGGTCCCGTTTTGCAGACTGCTGTAATAGCGGCGATTATGGGAACAAAAGAGACAAGTAGGCTCATCCCAATGTGCCATCCACTCAATCTCAGCGGTATCAACTGTGATATTGTGGAGCTTCCAAAACTTCCTGGATTTAAACTCACAGTCACTGCAAAACTTACAGGACAGACCGGAGTTGAGATGGAAGCGCTCACTGGAACATCTATCGGACTTTTAACTATCTATGATATGGTAAAAGCGATTGACAAGGGAATGATAATCAGAAATGTGCAACTAGAATCCAAATCAGGAGGAAAAAGTGGAGACTTTAAACGATAAGCTTGAAGGTAAAAAACTCGAACTGGAGTACCCTTGTAACTGGTGTTATAAAGTAATAGCCAGTGAGAGAGAAGCACTGCAAAATGCTATCAAAGATGTTATTAACGAAAGAGAGCACAAATTAAGTGACTCTAACAAATCAAAAACAGGCAAATATATCAGTATGAATCTTGATTTGCTTGTACATAATGAAGACGATCGACAATTTATCTATGATGCTCTAAAGAAACATCAACATATCAAAATGGTACTGTAAGGAGTTCATAATGGAATTAGAAAAACTACAAAAAGCATACAACAAACGCTATAAGAGTATTGAAAAAAGAGTAACTACTGCTTTTCGTGATGCCCAAATAGATGAAGAGCATCTCTCCCTTGAAGATATAAAAGCAATAGCAAACCTTATTATAGAAAAAGAGACACAGAATCTAGAAAATGATGTTGAAAAGCTTTTGGCACAAAAAGAGGCAATAGAGCGCGCACTAGAGAAAAAGTCTGAAGAGCTTCAAGAGAAAAAATATGAAGTATTTAATGCGCTTGAAGAGGAGTTCAAAGCTGACAACTCGCTTCTTGTAAAACTCCATCAGATAAAACTCCAATCAATTGATCTGTATGACATTCTCTCAGAGATGGTAGAGTCTACGATCATTACCGCACTTGAAAAAGACAGAGACGGTGATATTACAGAACCAGTAAAAGAGGTAATCAAAGAGATCACATTTGAATCTATCAAAGAGGGCTCACTCAATACCATTCGTGTGAGAAAAATACTCTCAACTATTTTGGCCTCTGCTATAGATGTATCAGAAGCAACACCAAATCGTGCCGATGAAATTTTATCGGCAACGCTCAAAGGTATGCGTGCTGGACTTATTCAGTCCATTGACAGATTTAAAAAACGCCTTGCTTATATGCCGGTAGAAGCAAAACACATCCTTATAGAAGATTATGACACGATCATAGAAGATCTGCATCAGACCGATACGCTCTTTGCTCAGGTTGTGGTTACTCAAGCAAGTGAGAGCTCACAAACGATTCGAAAAATTCTTCTCGATATAAACAATGAGATGAAATATGACCTCGAAGAGCTTGTACATATCTCTAAAGAGACAGCTGAAGTGATGAAAGAGCGTTTCTCATCATTTGCAAAGCTTGCAGTCAAAAAAGCTGATTCAGCACTCAACTCTCCAAAAGCGAAAGAGGCAAAACGTATGGGAATCCAAGCGTTCACAGTTGCCAAAGAGGCTTTGGGAAATGCTATTAAATCAGCAAAAGATGTTATAGATAAAAAATAGCTTAAAATAACAAATTATTATATTAAACTAAAATATCATTTCAATATTTTTAATATAATATTTGCAAAACACTAAAAATAAAAGGACATCTAATGATGATACATCCAGCTTCCGTTCACTTTGCTATGGTTTTACCTGTTGTAGCAGCAACTTTTGGTTTAATCTATCTGGCAACAAAAAAAGAAGGAATGTCAAAAATAGCAGCACGTACAACCCTTATCGCAGCACTTGCTATGATAGCAGCCTGGTATACAGGAAATCAAGCAGGACCGGAGATATTTGATTATCTCTCCAAAGAAGGCAAAGAAGAGCTTCTTGAACATAAATCTCTCGGGCTCTATCTTGCTATTGCAATGGGCGTTATTGCACTTCTGCAAATCGTAGGATGCAAACTTAAAAAATTCGGTCTTGAAGCACTTGCGATTATTCTGCTTATTGGAGCGATGGCAACAACCTTTTTACAAGGAAAACATGGTGGAGAAATAGTTTACAACTATGGTATGCCTTTTAAAGCTTACCTGATCGAAGATACTCTTAAAGAGGCTGTTGCAACGGCTGAAGAGTCTGAAGAGGATGACGCAAAAGTTGAAGCGTATGAAGATGCAATAGATGAAATTAGTACAATTTCTGAAGAGGTAGATGCAATCTATGGAAATACTCATGAAGATGATGATGAAGAGGATGATGAATAGCAGCAATGTCTACACAAATCGATAAAAGCGCACAAACTGCAATGCAAAAGGCATTAGAAGCCTATAAAAAGGATAAAAGCTCTGCTAAAGAGTTTTATCCTTGTTCACAGGAAATCTCACTCTGGCTCAAGGAGAAAAAGAAGTAATGCAGATACTCTGTACAAATAGTTTTGAGAGACAGCTTAAAGCACTCCTTCAAGAGTATGCCAAAGAGGATTTTTCAGCGACTAAGAACTATAAAATGTATCTTGATACTATCATTTTAAATATGCCGACAAAAGTTAAAAAGTTTAAAAAATCTATCTACTTTGATGAGGAAAATATTAAAGATATTGAACATCAAGGTCATATCATCCCCTTCTATATTGACGAAGAAACGGGTAATTATATCATTCTCGGAATTGTAAAAAAATAAGTTTTTTTCATATTAATAAGCTTATATTATTATAAAAATTACCTTTTAAAATATTAATAATTTTTATATTTTCTCTGAGTTACAAATTGAAACACGCTTTCTTATTTATACTTCGATTATCACATTTTTATCTCACAATTTTGTATAATAAACTCTGATATATATTTATTGTTAAGCAAAAAATGGCATAATGCCATAGTAAAACTCTTTGTATCTGTAAAAATTTTACAAAGTGAAATAATATAAATATGACAAACAATCTTATTAAGGAGAAAATTGTGGATATTAAAAAATCTCAACAAGACTTAGACTCTTTTGATACAAAGAGTTCAAGTGTTGACAGAAGAGAGTTTTTAGCAAAATCGGCAGCACTTTCTGTGACTGCTCTTGCTGGAACATCTCTTCTCTCATCAAACGCAAAAGCAGATGATCCAGCTATTGTTGAACCTACAGAGTGGGGAACAAAATGGGGTGATCCTGTAACAAAAAACCTTTATGGTATGCCTTCTAAGTATGAGCATAATGTAACAAGAAGATATACAAAGCTTCTCGCTTCTGGAAACTTCAGAGCATCTATCGCAGTTACTCCTATTCAAGAATCTATGGGTATCATCACGCCAAACGGTCTTTTCTTCAGTCGTTCTCACGGTGGTGTTGCACATATCGATCCAAATGAGCACAGACTCATGATTACAGGGTTGGTAGAGAAACCTCTTGTGCTTACTATGAAAGAGCTCAAGCGCTATCCGAGTGTGACACGTACGCACTTTATTGAGTGTCCTGCAAATGGCGGTCAAGAGTGGAGAGGTCCACAATATAACTCAGTACAGTTTGCAAAAGGTTTTATGTCTTGTGCAGAGTGGACAGGTGTTTATATTAAAGATATCCTTAAAGACCTAGGGGTTAAACCAGATGCAAGATGGATGCTTGCAGAGGGTGGAGACTCTTCTAAAATGGGAAGAACTATTCCTATGGAAAAAGTTTTAGATGATGCAATGATTGTTTGGGGACAAAATGGTGAGGCATTACGTCCAGAACAAGGATATCCTATCCGTCTTCTTGTTCCAGGTTGGGAAGGTAACTTATGTGTTAAATGGCTACGCCGTTTAGACTTCGCAAGTGAGCCTTGGTACTGTAAAGAAGAGACTTCTAAATATACAGTTTTAAAACCTAGCGGAAAAGCAATCCAGCACTTCTATGCAAATGAAGTGAACTCAACAGTAACTTCTCCATCTCCAGAGATTGATTGGTCAGATTTAAAAGATGGTGATATTGTAGAAATTGAAGGTCTTGCATGGTCTGGTATGGGTACTATCACTGGTGTTGATATCTCTTTTGACGGTGGAAAAACATACAAAGAAGCTAGCCTTAAAGGTTTAGTACTTCCTAAATGTTGGACTCGTTGGAGCTATGTCCATACGTATAAAAAAGGAGAAGAGTTACTTCTTACTTCTCGTGCTATGGATGATGCAGGATATATTCAACCAACAATCGATCAAGAAATCGTAAAAGTCGGTGTTGAAGCTGTTTATCACAGAAATGCGGTTGAGACTTGGAAAGTTGAAAAAGATGGTAAAGTAACTCACGTTGAAGTACGTTCACAATTGGACCGTAAAGCAAATGGTGAGTTAGTTATCGAAGGGAAGGCGTAATAATGTTTAAATTAAATAAAAAATTATTAATATCAATTTCTGCAGCAGCGGCTCTCTCTTTAGGTCTCTCTGCATGTATGGAAAGTGCTGCACCAGCAGGTACAAATGCACCTTCAACAGCTTCTATTGACGGTGGTGTTATGTACCCTGTAGTCAATGGAAAAACTGGCCCGTATTACGTAAACGAAAAAGCACATAATGCTGGTATCAAGTTCGGTCGTACTCCTACAGAAAAAGAGTATGAAGAGTGGAACTCTGATGTTATGGCAGATGGATCAGGTTTACCAGAAGGTGAAGGCTCTGTTGAAGAGGGTGAAGAGGTTTATGAATCTAAATGTGTAATGTGTCATGGTGACTTTGGTTCAGGTGGCGGTGGATATCCGTCACTCTCCAAAGGAAATGCTTATGAGCTTCATGAGACATTAACTTACCAAAGAATCAAACCAGACACTGATGGTCCTGTACGTGTATTTGGTACATACTGGCCACAAGTAAGTACACTATGGTGGTACATTAAAGATGCTATGCCGCATCCACTAACTGACTCTTTAAGTGATGATGAAGTATATGCACTTGTTGCGTATATCTTAAACATCAATGAGATGGAAATCGACGGACAAGAAGTTGACGATGAGTATGTACTAAATCGTGAAAAATTCTTAAAAATCAAAATGCCAAATGCAAATGGTTTTGAACCAAACATCGCAGGTCCAAATGGCCCAGAGAATGTACGTAAATACTTTGCAAATCCAGATAACTTTGGTGCTGTAAAAGTGAAACCGTCTGAGCGTTGTATGACAAACTGTCAAGAACCAACTGCAAAAGTTGTATATATCCAAGGTGCAGGGATCAGTGATTTCCATCCACCACTTTCAGCTGTACGTGACCTTCCAAAAGAAGAAAACACTGCATTCAATGCTGAGAAGGTATATACTGAAAGCTGTGCAATGTGTCACGGTGCAGATGGTATGGGTGCTCCGGTAGTAGGTGATAAGGCTGCATGGTCTGCTGTTTTAACTAAAGGAAAAAATAAAGTTTATTCTAATGGTATAAATGGTATAAATGGCATGCCTCCAAAAGGTGGTGCTGATTTATCAGACACTGACTTTAAATCTGTTGTTGATTATATGATCAGCAAAAGCAAATAAATTCAATAAAGGAAAAATTATGGAAAGAAGACAATTTTTAAGTATGACTTTAGGTGCTGTAGCGTTAGCTGCGGTTCCTGCAAGTGTTAGAGCAGAAGATTTCAGAAAATCAAAGCCAAATGTATGGACAGCACACACTGTTGATGATGCTATTAAAGCTATGTATGGTTCTACTGCATTAACTATGGAAGGTGTTAAGCTTACTGCTCCAGATGTTGCAAGTAACGGTGGCGCTATTCCTGTTGATTTTTCAACTGACAAAGATGTTAAAACTATCGCTGTTTTCCAAGATGCTAACCCAGAAGCTGCAGTACTTGTAGTTGAGCCAAACAAATATAGTGTAAACAAATACTCTATCAAAATCAAAATGGCTAAATCTGGTACTATCACTATCGTTGCTGAAGGTAAAGACGGAAAACTTTACGCAGCTAAGAAAACTTTAGATGTTGCACTTGGTGGATGTGAAGGTTAATCCTTTCCATTTCTAAAATTAACAAATAAATATTAAGGAAATAAAATGGCTGGTATTAAAGTAAAAGCAAAATTAAAAAATGGTGTAGTTAATGTTAAAGCTATGGCTAAACATGCAATGATGACATACAACATGGCAGAGAAAAAAACTGGAAGCAGAGATAATGCAAACTTCATTACGCATATCAGTGCAACTGTAAACGGTGAAACTGTATTTGACATGTCAACGTCTCAGTTCTTATCTAAAAACCCTATCTTTAAATTCCAATTTAAAGGAATCGGTAAAAAAGGCGACAAAGTAGAAATGCTTGCTGTTGACCTTAAAGGAAAAACTTACAAAGGTAAAGGTAAAATCAAATAATCTTTTGATTTTACCCTCTTAAAAGAGCAAGCATACATGCTGCTCTTTACCAACATACATTTTTAACCTCTTAATCTTCATACACTCTTTTTTCAAGTTCTATGTGCTCCTCAATGACTAGTAGATTTTGAAAAAACAGTGATATAAATTACAATGGACAGACAATGCAAGGAAAAGTAGTAGCACTCTACATTACAAAAAACGATGCCGATAAAACAAGAGAGAGACCCTCTATAATAGATCTAGATGAGAATGGCATTATCGGTGATAAATTTTATGCAAAAGATATGCAAAGAGCAATTTTAATCACAGCAACCGACAGTTACAAACTCGCAAAAGAGAATGGTATAGATATCACTGAGGGCTCTTTGGGAGAAAATCTTCTTATAGACATAAACCCATATCATCTGCTTCCGGGAGAGAGGTTGAGTGTTGGTGATACACTTCTAGAAATCACTCAAAACTGTACACTCTGCAAAGGGCTCTCGACATTAAACTCTCAACTCCCAAAACTTCTCAAAGATGACAGGGGTATCTTCGCAAAAGTCGTCAATGGACCTCATAGAATAAAAACAGGAGATGAAGTCAAAATACAAACTTATTAATATATAAATAATATTAATAATGCTACAGTTATACAATTTATCAAAGGGGCTATATAGTGGAAAGACTTTTATTACGATTTATTATAACTTTTGTGAGTATCTTTGCTTTTACTTTGCATGATGCTACAGCGAAAACATTACAAGATGTTCAAATTTATACTTCTGCAAACAGCAGCGGTACCATAACTACAAAGAGCATAGAGGCAGCTTTTGATACAGTAGGCTTAAGTGTCGCCGGTAATAATAATATGAACATACCTTTTGAAAAAAGGTTTAAAAAGAGACACTATAAGGTCTATAATCTTGCTATGTTTATGAACACTGATCTTACATATAAACTTCTTAAAAAATATCCTTCTTTTGGGGCTCTTACACCTTTGACAATGTCTATTTGGGAGGACAGCAGTGGTAATATGAACATCGCTACACTTACGTATAACGGCATGGCACGAGCAACAAAGATACCTCCAAATGACAAAGATTTACGTGCATACGCTGCTCTTGTACATAAAGCGTTGAGAAAAGCAATGCCAAATGGACACTTTAAAAAGATGTTTACAAAACCAACGCATCAAAACAGATCTTTTCAAATAAACTTCACATCCGAAGTTGAGCTTGAAGATGATGCAACTGTCGAAGATTTCATTGAAGATTTTGAGAGTGAATTTGAAGGAGAATTAGAACCACTTGGTTTCTTATTTCCAAACTATACAAATGTTCAGGAAGAGATTTTCGATGATTATGAATACAATGCGTATGATTTTTACCATACCTACTCCATTTGTAAATTTGATGTAATCTACCCTGTATCAAAATACCATCCAGAAGCCGGTGCCTGGGCACCTTGCTCTTTTTATCTTTATAAGAAAAAAGGCGAAAAAAGTATGCATATGGGCTTTTTAGGTGTTGAGAACTGGATTACAACACTAGATATAAAAGATAGACAATCAATAAAGCCGCTCAAAGAAGCACAAGGTATGATTGTAAAAGTTTTAGATGAAATAGCACAATAAAAGGATAGATTTGAACCTACAGAGTTTTTTATGGGAATATGGAGAAAAAGTTCCCGGTTACGATGTTACTGTCATCAACGAAAGAGAAGCACGGGCAGCAGCAGGGATTCTTGCAACACTTGGAATGATTGTAATATTTGTGGGTATAGGATACAACCATATTATCGTTGCGCGCGTCTATTTGGCATTTTTATTTATCGATTTTACAGCAAGGGTTATAAGCCCTACATACTCCCCTTCTCTACTACTGGGAAAATTTATTGTCCGCAATCAAAAACCTGAATATGTAGGAGGCCTACAAAAGCGCTTCGCATGGACACTTGGCTGGATAGTATCCTGGCCTATGCTTTACTGGTTTGTGCTACACTGGGACATTACCTTTTACAAAGTCATGATCTGTGTACTGTGTCTTACGCTGATGACTCTTGAGAGTGCCTTTTCTATCTGCGTGGGGTGCATGATATACAAAGCCATCACAAGAGAAAATGCGAAACATTGTCCGGGTGGAGTATGTGAGATTCGTCAAAAAGAGCCTATACAAAAATTTAATCCTCTGCAGGCAACTATAGCTGTAATAACGACAGTTGGGCTTATTATAGGGATATATCTCTTTCTTGCAAAGACAGAGTCAAAAACATTCTTTGGGGCTTTTTTACATGAAGCAGTACTCACCAAAGCACAACTAGAAAAAGAGAAAGAAGAAGCTTATCAAAGAGAGTTGGAAAAAGAGTTTGGAGATGATGACTTCTAAACTCTTCTACTGATAATACTTTACAACTCCATCCATACGTGAGCCCATATTTAAAAGCAGCATATCAGCGATAACAAGTGCTGCCATAGCTTCACAAACAATAGTACCGCGAATGGCAACACAAGGATCATGACGACCTTTAAGGGCAAAATCAACCTCTTCATTATTTGTTGTTATCGTATGCTGTTCTTGAAAGATAGAAGGTGTTGGTTTAAAGTAAACATTGAGCACAATATCATCACCATTACTAATGCCACCCAAAATCCCTCCTGCATGATTAGACTCAAATCCATCGGCACGGATCGCATCATTATTCTCTGATCCAAGCAGACGTGAGCTAAGCACTCCATCACCAATCTCTACTGCTTTTACAGCATTGATTCCCATCATTGCATCAGCTAAAACACCATCAAGTTTATAGTACAGTGGCTGTCCAAGTCCAACAGGAACACCTTTAATAAGTACACGAGAAACACCTCCAACAGAGTCATGTCTACTCTTTGCTTCGAGTATTGCTGCTTTTTGTGCCTCTTCTACTTTTGCATCAAGTGCATAGATAATGCTCTCATTCACCCTTGCATAATCATACGACTCTGCTTTAATGCCATGAACTTCACTAATACCACTGAGTACTTCAATGCCAAGAGAGCGCAACATCAGTTTTGCAATCGCACCTGCTGCAACACGAGCCGCAGTCTCACGAGCCGAACTTCGCCCGCCACCACGATAATCACGCAAACCATATTTATGAAAATAGGTAAAATCTGCATGCCCAGGGCGAAAAATATCTTTTATATTTGAATAGTCACGCGATTTCTGATTCGTGTTATAGATAATCATCGCTATTGGCGTCCCTGTACTCTTTCCTTCAAAAACACCACTGAGTATCTCTACTTTGTCAGCCTCTTTACGAGCCGTTTCAAACTCACTCTTACCCGGTTTTCTACGATCTAGCTCACTCTGAATAAAAGCCTCATCAATCTCTAATCCTGCCGGCACACCATCTAAGATACATCCAAGTGCCTTTCCGTGAGACTCTCCAAATGTAGAAAATCGTAATTTCATGCCAAAACTGTTCACTATTTTTCCTCTTTTAATATATCAACTGCCAATTTCGCAGCCTCTTGCTGCGCTATCTTCTTACTCTTACCAATTGCTCGTGCGTACTCTTTATCTTCGATATATACTGCTACTTCAAACTCTTTTTTATGGTCAGGTCCACGTGAGGCTATAACCTTATACTCCGGAGTGATCCCAAAGCGTGCCTGCGTGAGCTCTTGAAGTGTTGTTTTAAAATCTCTAAAGAGTGAATCTAAAGAGATCTCTTTATGATTTTCTTCAATAAGTTTGATAGCTATCTCTTGGACTCTCTTGAGACCGGCTTCTAGATAAATGGCCCCCATTATCGCTTCAAAGGCATTGGAGAGCAGCGATGATTTCTCACGTCCGCCATTATTGTCTTCCGCATTGGAGAGTAGTATATAATCCCCAAGATTAAGAGCACGTGCCAATTTATCAAAACCTGTCTCATTGACAAGAGATGCACGTATCTTTGAGAGTTTCCCTTCATCAGAATCTCGAAACTTTCTAAAAAGATACTCGCCTACCACAAGGTCAAGTACCGCATCTCCTAAAAACTCCAAGCGCTCATTATCGTAGGGCTGTTTATAACTTTTATGTGTCAGCGCTTCGATAATGAGCTTTTTGTCTTTAAACTCGTATCCTAACTTCTTCTCTAATGTCTCTATGTTTTTATGCATATTGTCCTCATTTTACAGTGAATCCTTCGCTTTTTGAGCTGCATCACGAGCTAGTTTGTCACAACGCTCATTCTCAATATGTCCATCATGTCCACGCACCCAAATCGCATGAATCTTATGTGGTTTTGACACCTCAACATACTCTCTCCACAAGTCTGGATTTTTCACTTTTTTAAAATCTTTTTTTATCCAGCCATCAAGCCACTCATTGATACCCTTAACAACATAAGAAGAGTCCGATACTATATCGACATCACAAGGTTCTTTTAAAGCTTTCAGCCCTTCAATAACCCCTTTTAACTCCATTCTGTTGTTTGTAGTATGAAACTCTTGGCCACTAAGCTCTTTTTCTTTGTCTCCATAGCGAAGAACGACGCCATATCCTCCAGGACCTGGATTTCCAAGAGCACTGCCATCACTGAAAAGAGTTATTTTCTTCACCAAAATCCTTTGCATAGTCTCGACTTAAACTCCACTCTACCATTGCCGTATCAATGGCATGACACGAGCTACAACGACTAAATGCAAAAGGGGCAACACTTTTACAGCTGCTGCAGATATACTCAAAGCTCAGTGTTGCATTTGCTTTTGCATCAAGTTTAATTAAAAGATCAAACTCAAAAACAGAACTTCTGTCACTAAGCTTGACATCACCACGAGCACTGTAAAGCTCACGCAGAAAAGAGTTTTGTGAAATTATATCTAAATTCAGATCCTTTCTATCGCATCTCCAAAGTACTTCCGTGAGTAACTCACTCTTTGAAATATCCAAGTTTTCCCATGCTTTTTTAGGGTTCACTCTAAAGAGATACTCAAAAATAAGGTAACTTAGATAGTGGTTTTGCTGGTAAATCTCTAAAAGTTTTTCCACCTTTTCCTGCTCATCTGTCACATCATCACTGAGTATTGCAAGAGCCTGTAGATATGCTCGCTCCAATGCGATATCTTCATCTAGTTCATCAAGTGGTTCTAAAACTTCTAATGCAGACTGATAATCTCGCATATATTCATACACCAAAAGTAAGTAGTGCAGTGCTTGCGGCGTACGGGGGCTTGATTTGAGTATCTCTAAAAAGATCTGCTTGGAACGTTCTAAGAAACCAGCTTTAAAGTAGGTTTTTCCGAGTAAAAACATTGTCTCTCTCGTATTAATACTTCCTCCAACATTGAGTATCTCATTGTATATCTCTATACTCTTTTCATACTCTCCGTTTTTATAATAAGAGTTTGCGAGTAACAGCCATGACTTTTCAGAAAGCTCTCCACTTGAGATGAGTACCTGCAACTCATCTTTTGAAGGGAGTGTTTTAAACTGTCGTAAAAATCTGTCTAAATGACGAGAGTCTTGCGTACGCTTATAACGCCCCCACCAATAGGAAAAAAAAGTGATGATGAAAATAATGGCAAAAAAGATAATAATAGAAAAAAGTGGGTCACGAAATTCAATAAAAAACATATCCATTAATCATACACCACTATGCCATAATCATTTTTCAAGTTATAAAAAGTACAATCGTGCGTAATCTCCAAATCTTTCATCCGTCCGAGTTGAATAAAAGAGTTGCGTGAGACCTGTATACCGTTTTCACGAAAGAACTTACGGATATTTACGAACTTTACATCTTCTACAAACTTGTACTCAAACTCCCTGTGTAGCTTCATCTTATCGGTCGTGAACAGATGTTCATTAACATGCAGTTGGTCTGATGCGTACTTGATTGGCAGATATCCTGAAAGGTCTGTCAAAATCTCTTCTACATATTCATGTTTTTTTGGAAGCGTATTTTTTTGAATAAAAATGTACTTGTTGTTGAGTTTTAAAGTTTGTGTATTTCTCCAGTATTTATAAGCAGGATTGGAGACGCCAAGTTTTGCATAAACTTCACGCCATAGCCAAAAAGAGTTAAGGGTGTTGGGAAGTGCTGACATCTCTTTTTAGCTCCTTTATTAATCTCTTAGAGTAGATTATATACTCTTTTTTCCTAGAGTTTTCTAAAGTGCTAAAAAGAGTCCTCTTTTTAGACTTTTTAAAAAGCAGCCGTTACAAATTTTGTAACAACAAATCCACCTGCAATAAGCCAAACAAACATTGCTCCGGCAGTATAAAGCGGTGCAAGACCAAGCCCTTTAAATTTTGAGAAGATTGTTCCCATACCAAGTGCTGTCATCGCCATTGTTAAGAGGAATGTATCTATCTCATTGATAACACTTACTATATTATGCGGAACCAGATCTAAAGAGTTAAATCCTGCCATACCGATAAAATAAACCGCAAACCATGGGATAACAAGTTTTACACCACTTGTAGCTCCACCAGTTTTTTTCGCTTGCATTGAAAGATAGATGCCAAGAACGATAAGCATCGGTGCAATCATAATAACACGTGTCATCTTTACGATAACTGCAGAGTTAGCCATCGTTTCAGGAGCACCTGGAACAGAAGCAGGAACAGCAACAACCTGTGCCACCTCATGAATCGTACCACCTACATAGATACCAAACTGCTCCGGTGTCATATGTAAAAACCCTGTTGCAGGCTCGATAATCGTTGAATAAAGTACCGGATATAAGAACATTGAAATTGTACCAAAGAGAACAACCATAGAAACAGCTACTGCAGTTTTATGTCCTTCAGCTTTGAGTACCGGTTCTGTTGCCAAAACTGCAGCAGCACCACAAACAGAAGCACCACTTGCCGTAAGCATTGATGTGTCTCTGTCCATTTTAAAAGCTTTGATACCAAGATATGTACCTAAGATAAAAGTCGTTGAGAGCATAATAAGTGATACCATAAAACCACTCATACCCACTTCCATAATCTGTTGAAATGTAATTCTAAAACCATAAAACACGATTGCAAAACGCAGAATCTTTTTACCAGAGAATGTAATACCTGTTCCCCATTCGCTAGGGATATGATTATGAAGTGTATTTGCATAAAAGATACCTAAAACAATACCGATTACGAGTGGAGAAATCCCAAGAGATTTTACAAATGAAATTTGTGCAATCGACGTTGCAGCAGCTGCAAAAATTGCAACAAAGATGATACCAGAAATAGTACCTTTTCTATTTTCCTTTGAAAATGCCATTATTTACCTTTGTAGAAATTTATAAACGAGAGGTGCAATTATAGCAAAAAATTATTTATCTTGGCTTTTGACCTCTATATTACTACAACTCTAACAACTACTCTTTGCGGCTGTAGTGCTTTTTTCATTTACAAGATATGATTTAATCGCTCTTGCTCTTTACTTTGCAAGTCAAGATTTTTAAAGCAAAAGGTTATACCCGCAATTCATTAAGGGAAAAGAGTGAAGCATTTGCATCATTTGTATTACTGATAACTCTCATTGATTTTAAATGAAAGCGCTCCATCGTCTACCTGAGTGTATGCCTTAGCTTCCCTTTTGTATAGAGCATCCCTTGTTTATTGACGCATAGCGATGCTTTGGCATTTATCTCATTTTCCAAAGTTTTAATAAGTTGTGATTTTACAATGACTGGAATGAAGAAAAACCCAACAAAAGGATAGGCTAGAAAAAGATAAGAGAGGTATTTTATGAATTTAACAAACAAAGCTAAACTTCATTAGTTATAGTATCTAATGAAGTTTAGCTAATTTAGTGTCAAAGTAGAGTTATTACTTTGTAACTCCTAAAACACTCTCTTTTGGGAAAACAAATGTAGAGTGACGTAATACGGAGATTTTTTCACTCGGTTTACCATCTTTGTTCAGTGCATATGCATGGATAGTAATAGGAATGATAGTATCTTTTCTAGGGTCATCTACTAACATCTCTGTTGTTCTGAGTGTAACGATTTTTTTCTTTTTCACACCAGGTACAACTCTAAATGGTTTTGAAGGTTTCACAATTTTGATTTTACCTTCCATACCTTTTGGCGGAATAACTTCAAAGAAAAATTCCATTGGCTCATTCTCAGTATTTTGCAATAAGAAGATATAAGAGTTATCTACCGTAAACTTATCAGCTGATTGATGCTTGATGGAGTAGAGTCTTGTCTCTTTGTTGATATTTAAAAGCATATGCTCTTTTGTACTACCCATAAAGCCCAAGATAATACTGATACCTACAAGAAGCACCATATATGCAATAACTTTCGGACGGAAATATCTTGTTTTTCCTTTTCTCTCAACAATCTCATACTCACTCGACCATGTAACAAGAGACGGTTTGCCAAGTTTACCCATAACTGTCGTACATGCATCTACGCACTCAAGACAGTTGATACACTCAAGCTGCAGACCTTTACGAATGTCAATATGTGTCGGACATACCGTCACACACTTCTCACAGGTCGTACACTCAGCTTCAGGGTCAATTGCCTGCAGGTCTTTTTGTTTCGTGACAAGTTTATGATGCTCTTCATCATAGATTTTACCACCACGGTGCTCATCATAGATAGCCATAACCGTATGTTCATCATAAAGAACTGACTGCACACGAGAATATGGACAGACATAGATACAGAAGTTCTCTTTTAAAAATATAATGTCATATATCAAAAATGCCGCAACACCTACAACAAAACCAATCATAACCATATGATTACCAGGATTGTTCAAGTATTTAAAGAAATCTTCCGGTGGAATGAAGTACCACATAAAGTCTGCACCTGCAATAAGTGCTAAAACAGTCCAAATTAAAATAGCGATTACTTTTTTCGCTTTGTTTTCAGGTTTGGACATATCCGGCTCTTGCTGCTTGTTCCCAATACGCTTGCGCAGCTTTAAAAGTTTTGTCTCAATCAAATCACGATAGATGACGCGAAATACTGTTTGCGGACATACCCATCCACAAAAAACACGTCCTCCAAGAACCGTCATACCAAAGATACCCAAGAAAAGTATCATCAATAAAAACGGCATCAAATAGAGCTCTTGCATATCAAACTGAACAAATGCAAGATGGAGTTTCATCTTATCAAAACTTAAAAGGAAAAAATGATTTCCGTCTATCTTAATCCAAGGCAAGACTAAAGAAACAACTGTTGCCAAAGCATATACGTAATAACGCTTTATTCTCCATGGAGTAGGTATCTTTATACCTTTTTTCTCTTCACTCATATATAATTCTCCCAATTTATTATTTTGGACAGGTAATTGTGTTAATTACCTGCTCTTCTGCATCTTTTGGTGCTTCTGGCAGCAATGACCCAAATGCGACCTGTTTGAGTTCACGTGATTCGATATAATCCTTAAGTGAACTTCTACTCACATCTAAAAGTCTTGCCATTTCGCTCACACTTTTACCATCTTTTATAAATGCGATAATATCATTTATATAAACATCAAATTTTGAATTCGAGCGACTTCCTTTAGGTCGGCCAATAACCCTTTTGGACTCATTCTGCAGTTTTTGACGAAGTTGGTCCATCAATCCTAAAACGAGCATCACACTACTCTGTTGTGTCATTATAACAGATTGCTTGATAAAATGGACACTAAACTCATTTTTAAGTAAACATGAAAACATCTGAATCAGATCTTCCATGTTTGTTGTTAGCACCCATACATCATAAATCAGCAGTGTTGCTCTGTTTTTGGATTGAAAATATTTTGTCACTTCACCTCTTGCTTCAAGACGCTTGTTTTGTGAAGTGTAGTCAACGAACTCATCATCAATAACAAGGTTGTTTGAAATAGCATAAGAATTTATCAGCTGCAGCTGTTCATGTGCAGGTGCAAAATTCTTATCTGGTCTTATGTATGCAATTACCATTTAACGATTAAACCTCTCTTATTATTGATTTTCATCGTCATTATACACTATTTTGACGAATTAAGTCAATAGTTTTTTAGTTTATTTCGTCATTTTATCTATTATTTGTCTTAAAAGATTTATTTTTCATAGTAGTTACAGCAGTTTTTATGTCCTCATGCGATAAAATATCCTCAATATTTTAGAAGCAAAAGAGTGTCAATGACAACACAAGAGTATATCTTAGAGACTATAAAGAAGCGCCCGCTTATCATTGATGGAGCAATGGGTACACAACTCCAACAGCGTGACGATCAAATTCCAAAAGAGGCATGGGAAGGCAATGAAGGGTGTAATGAGCTCTTAAATGTTACAGCACCCGAGATTATGAATGATATCTTCAGTGCCTATCTTACAGCTGGAGCAGATTTTATCACGACAAATACTTTTGGTTCTTTTAGCTGGGTCTTGGATGAGTATCAGATTGGTCATCGTGCCTATGAGCTCACAAAGGCTGGAGCAGAGCTTGTAAAAAAACAGTGCCAAAAGTTCTCAACTCCCGAGCATCCACGTTTTTGTCTTGGCTCTATCGGTCCAGGAACAAAACTGCCATCACTCGGACATATTACTTATGATGAGATGTATGAAGGCTACACAGAGTTTTGTCTCGCCCTCATCGATGGTGGTGTAGATGTTTTTCTTCTTGAAACCTGTCAGGATCCGCTTCAGATAAAAGCTGCTCTTCATGCTTGTGAAGAAGCCTGTCGTCAAAAAGAGGTAGATATTCCAATTATGGTCTCTGTTACTATTGAGCTCAGTGGTTCGATGCTCATAGGTACAGATGCACAAACTATTGCAACTATCATGGAACCTTTTAACATCATCTCTCTAGGGTTTAACTGTGGAACAGGACCTGAGCAGGTTGAAAAACATGTTAAAACACTCTCCGAGCTTTGGGGGAAACCTATAAGTGTACATGCAAATGCAGGTCTGCCACAAAACCGTGGAGGTTACACCTACTACCCAATGGGACCAAATGAGTTTGCAGATAAGCAGGAAAATTTCTTAAAGTATGATGGTGTGAGCTTTTTAGGTGGTTGCTGCGGAACAACTCCGCAACACATCCGTGCTCTTGTTGACAGAGTTGCAAACATTACACCAAAAGCACCAAGTGGTTCTCAGGAGAACTCACTGGCTTCTCTTTTTAATACTGTTCCACTGATGCAACAGCCTGCTCCTCTGCTTATGGGAGAACGCTCAAATGCAACAGGCTCAAAAGCCTTCCGTGAGCTTCTGCTTGCCGAAGATTATGAAGGTACCCTCTCTGTAGCACAGCAACAGGTACGTGCCGGGGCACATGTTATTGATGTCAATGTCGGTTTTGCCGGTCGCGATGAGACAAAAGATATGAATGCCGTCATGGGGATGTACAACCAAAAGATTCCTATCCCTCTTATGCCGGACTCCACACAGACAAAAGGATTAGAGACCGCACTGAAAAACATCGGTGGTCGTCCAATTTTAAACTCTGTAAATCTTGAAGATGGTGAAGAAAAATTCGATGCGGTTTGCCAACTGGCTAAAAAGTTTGGTACTGCCCTCGTATGTCTTACTATCGATGAAGTGGGAATGGCAAAAACAGTTGAAAATAAACTCGCCATAGCTGAGCGTATCATCAAACTTGCAACTGAGCGTCATGGGCTTAAAAAAGAGGACCTTGTCTTTGATGTGCTTACCTTTACACTTGGGTCTGGTGATGAAGAGTATCTTGATGCCGGTATCAATACCATTGAAGCCATTCGTGAGCTGCGTAAGCGTCATCCTGAAGTTGGTACTACTCTTGGGCTCTCCAATATCTCTTTTGGTCTTGATAAAGATGCACGCCCATACCTTAACTCTATGTTTTTACACCACTGTCTCGAAGCAGGTCTGACATCCGTTATTATCAATGTTAAACATATCATTCCGATTAACAAAATAAGCAAAGAAGACCAAGAGATTTGTGACAACCTTATCTTTAATCGTGGAGAAGACCCGCTCTTTAAATTCATTGAGCACTTTAGCTCAAAAGAAGCTGTTGATAATGAAGCTGAAGATGCTGAATATCTGGCGATGAGCGATGAAGAGAAAATTGCAAAACTCTTGATGGATGGCGATAAAGATAGAATGATCCCTCTTGTTGAAGAGGTGCGTCACCGCATCGCTCCTGAAGTCATTGTCAATGAAATTTTAATCGATGCGATGAAAGTTATCGGTGAGCTCTTTGGTTCAGGACAGATGCAGCTTCCTTTTGTACTCCAATCTGCAGAAACAATGAAAAAGACGGTTGATTATCTTAACCCTTACCTACCAAAAGTTGAAAAAGAGGTCGATACAACTCTTGTCCTTGGAACGGTAAAAGGAGATGTACATGATGTTGGGAAAAACCTTGTTGATATCATTCTCTCTAATAATGGTTACAAAGTGAAAAACCTTGGTATCAAAGTAGAGCTTGAGCAGTATTTAGAGACTCTTAATGAGGGGCATGTTTCAGCCCTTGGAATGAGTGGGCTGCTTGTAAAATCAACACAAGTTATGCTTGAAAATCTTAAAACATTGGAAGAAAAAGGCATCACTATCCCGATTTTACTTGGCGGTGCGGCACTGACACGCAGTTTTATCGATGATTTTTGTCGTCCTGCTTACAGCGGTCCTATTTTTTACTGTAAGGATGCCTTTGACGGGGTTACTGCCATGAGCCGTATAGAGGCGGGCAATATGGACACAAACCTCCATCCTGATGCTCCTGAAATTGAGAAGAAAGAGGAAAAAGAGGTCATCATCCCTCCTTACGAAGAGATAAAAATGCCTTCACGTGAGGTTCCGATTCCAACCCCTCCATTTTGGGGACGCCGTGAGATAAAGCTCACACAGCAACAAGTAGAGATGGCCTTTAAGTGGATAAACCATAAACTTCTTTTTAAATCACGCTGGGGATATACATCAAAAGGTATGAGCAAAGAGGAGTATCAAAAACAGCTTGATGAAGTGGTCTGGCCGGCTTATGAAAAGCTCAAACGCCGCTTTATAGATGAACAGCTCTTTGAACCAACGATCCTCTATGGCTATTGGCCTTGTCGCAGTGATGACAACTCTCTACTTATCTTTGATGAGAGTGAAGGGTGGCACTCTGAGGATGAAATAAACCATGAGCCACTCAAAAATGTTATAGGGCGAGCAGAAGAGATATTTACTTTCCCAAGACAAAGAAAGAAACCGCACCGAGCTCTGAGTGATTATTTCCATGCAGACCGTCATGATGTCATTGCTCTTACCTGTGTCAGTGCAGGAAGCAAACTGAGTGAAGTTGAGCGTGAGATATATGAACGTGGAGACTATACAGAGTACTACCAATTCCACGGACTAGGAGTCGAGCTTGCAGAAGCACTTGCAGAGATTGCTCATAAACAGATACGACTTGATTTAAACATCGCAAAAGATGAAGGAAACACATTAGCAGATGTACGCATGAACCGCTATCAGGGAAGTCGCTACTCCTTTGGTTACGCAGCCTGTCCGGACTTAGAGCTTAATCGTCCACTCTTTAATCTTTTAAAACCCCAAGAGTTTGGTATAGAGCTAAGTGAAACCTTTCAGATTCATCCGGAGCAATCAACATCTGCATTAGTGGTTTATCATCCAGAAGCCACATATTATAATGTGTAACTACCTACGTCTATAAGAGAGTGCCTCTAAAAGGTGCTCTTTTTTTATACGTTCCGAACTATCCAAATCAGCTACCGTTCGTGCAACCTTTTGTACTTTTTTAATGCTCCTAAATGATAAACGAAAACGCTCAACTGCCATTTCCAAAGTAGTTGTTGCATCCTCATCCATTACACAATACTGCTCTATCGCATCATCATCCAGCTTAGCATTAAAGCTGTTTTGTCCTCTTTTTCTTGCAAATATATGTGCCTCAACAACTTTTTTATGCAACTCTTTGGAAGAATAACTTGGCTTATCATAAGACTTGACGTTTTGCATCGTCACAGAGATGTCAATACGATCCAAAAAAGGCTCAGAGAGTCTGTTTTTATATTTTTGAATCTCTAGCTCATTACATCTGCACTCTTTGTGCTCATCCAAAAGGTTAGCACAAGGGCATGGATTCATCGCTCCAACAAACAAAAAGTTCGCCGGATATTCCACTTTGGAATGTACACGTGAGATACGGATCTTATTATCCTGCATAGGCTCACGCAGAGCTTCTAGAACTGATTTTGAAAAATATGGCAGCTCATCAAAGAATAAGATGCCATTATTCGCAAGTCCTATTTCGCCGATGCGGGCTTTATGACTCCCACCTCCAAAAATAGAAGCAAGGGTAGAGCTGTGATGCGGATTTTTAAAAGGACGATGCGGTTTAAAGTCCGGTTCATTTCCTTCCAAGACCTGCAGTTTTGCAAAATCAAGTATCTCTGACATCTGCATTGGTGGCAAGATATAGCGAAGCCGAGAGGCTATCATACTTTTTCCACAACCGGGACTACCTTCTAAAAGCAGATTATGCATCCCCGCAGCTGCAATGAGTGCTGCACGTTTTGCCACTTCTTGACCTTTTACATCAATAAAATCCTCTTCATACTCTTTAACATAGTAATATCTTTTAGCACCCAGTTCATAAAAAGGGTACTCTATAGCACTGCTAGATACTGATGGCGTTATCTGCTTTTGATTTTTTAAAACTTCCATTGCCTCTTTGAGTGTATTCACTCCGTAAAAAGCAACATTTGGAATTTTAGAGAGCTTCTCTAATGATTCTGCCGGTACGATTACCTTACTTATCAAGCCTTGATTTGCCAAAGAGAGGATGAGAGGGTAGAGCTGTATGTTCTCTTTGACATCACCTGAGAGTCCAAGCTCACCAAAAATGAACCACTCATCAAAATCTTCTACTGCATCATTGAGCAAAATTAAAAGTGCGATGCTCAGGTCAAAATGAGAGCCTGATTTTGAGAGTTCACTTGGGGAGAGATTGAGTGTTATGCGTTTTGGAGGAAAAGAAAACTCATTACTCAGCAGTGCTGATTTTACCCGCTCTTTAGCTTCTGATATGGCAGTTGAGACCATGCCAACAATGGAAAAGGACGGTAAGCCTTTTGTCAGTGTTGCTTCCACCTCAACAACTTTGGCTTCTATACCTTCGTTTGTAGCACACTTTATCTTTTTCATACAGCAACCTCATTGTAGTTATCTGTATCTTAGTGGGTTTTTAAATTAACTTGGAGGAATATGACAAAATGCCATATTTATTATGCAGATTTTTTAGCTTTTCGCTCTTTTTGGAGTTTTTTATACTCTTTTTCAAACTTTTTACGACGTGCATAAGAGAGTTTGTCAATAAATAGGATACCATCTAAATGGTCCATCTCATGCTGAATCGCAATGGCTAAAAGCCCATCTGCTTCAAGTGTCTTAGTATTACCGTCCCTATCTTGATAGTTAATTGTCACTTTTTCATAGCGTTTTATATCTTCATAAAACTGAGGAACACTGAGACACCCTTCTTGATATGTCGTCTCACCTGACTTCTCTACAAGAATCGGATTTATAATTTCTAAAAGATTTTCAGGAGGCTGCTCTCCATCCTCATCGGGAATGTTTAAAATAAGCGCGCGAATAGGATGTGCTACTTGAATAGCTGCAAGCCCTATGCCGTTTGTATTTATCATCAACGGGTTCATTGCATCTAAAAGCTGATGAAGTTTTTCATCAAAAACTTTAACCTCTTTGGACTTCTCACGCAGACGTTTATCTGGATACTCTACTATATTTAACTTCATCTCTTAAAACTGTTTCCTATTTTCTAAGCGAAACTGCATAATCTGAATTTTTTAACTCATACGCTTTTTCTATACCATCTAATGCACTCACCACTATCTCTTCGACAGAAAAGTCCGGGTCGATGTCTGTTACACCAATTGAGATTTTCAGCTGAATCTCACGGTCTGCCAAGAAGAAGTTTGAATTTGAAACAAGTTCACACAGACGTTCGCTTGCTTTTTTCGCACTATCAATATCAGTATGTTTGAGTAGCATTGAAAAAACACCATTGCCATAGTGTGCAACTATATCACTACGTCTTGAAGTTTTCAGAAGTAGTCTTGCTATAGTTCTAACCATTAAGAGTACTGCTTTTTCATTGTTAACACTCTTTTTAAGTTCACGAGAAAGCTCTATCATAATGAGTGAACTTTTATGATGGAACTCTTTAATAAGCCCCATCTCCTGCTCAATCTTTGTTAAAAGATAGCGTTTATTGTAAACTCCAAACTGATTGTCAAAAATTGTCTCATTCTCTACATTTTTCACTATCTTGGCAGTAACATCATAGATAGTTCGCATCTGCATGCTTTGTGTTTTGAGTATTGTATTGAGTTTTGTTACATCATTCTCTAAGGTCGAAATGATTGCAAGTGCTTCCTGTGCTTCTGGTTTATCAGCAAGCTCTTGCTTTCTTTTTTCTAAGATCTTTGTCATCAAAGACATGTTCTTATAAAGATTAGCTGTAACTCCCAAGATGCCTTTTATAGAACTAAAGCCCTGCTTAAGGCTTTGTTCAAGTGCAATGGTGTTTTCATCTTCATCATTCTCTTCAAGCTCCAAGATAGAGTGAATCTGTTTGCGAAGATTTTCACTCTTATCTTCTAAAAGTCTGTCAAAGTAAAGTGAAAAGTTATTTGGTGTCGGTGGGAGATTATCTGCAGTGAGGGCATTTAAAACCTCTTTTGCATAGATTTCAATATCACTTGAGGGACTATCCATATCAAGAGCACTGATAACAGGCATATCTACATCAGAACTAGGTTCATCAATATTTCTACGACTCTTTTTTTTTCTTAATGTGCCTGCCATCTCTAACTCCTTCTACTCTTTGTCGCTCTTTTGCAAAACTTCATCAATCATACCATACTCTTTTGCTTCTGCGGCACTCATAAAGTTGTCACGGTCTGTATCAAGCTCCACTGTTTTTACATCCTGACCGGTATTTGCTGCCAAGATTTCATTGAGCTCTTTTTTCATACGAAGAATCTCTTCAGCCTGAATAGCGATGTCCGTTGCCTGACCCTGCGCACCACCAAGTGGTTGATGAATCATGATACGTGCGTGAGGCAGTGCATAACGCTTGCCTTTTTCTCCACTAGAGAGTAAAAAAGCACCCATAGACGCCGCTTGACCAATACAGATAGTCGCTACATTTGGACGAATGTAGTTCATTGTATCATATATTGCCATACCGGCAGTCACTACACCACCCGGAGAGTTAATGTAGAAGTAGATATCTTTTTCAGGGTCTTCTGCTTCAAGAAACAAAAACTGTGCAACAATTGTAGAAGCAACAGCATCATTTACTTCACCGCTAAGCATAACGATTCTATCTTTTAAAAGACGAGAGTAGATATCATAAGAGCGTTCACCACGCCCTGTTTTTTCCACTACATAAGGAATATAGCTCATATTATTCTTCTATCTTCTTGTTTAAAAGTGTAGTGAGAACTCTGTCCTCTACCATTGACATCTGAATTGCCGGAAGGTATCCTGCATCTTTATACTGATCGTATGCTTTTTGTGGATCTTGACCCATTTGCATTGCTTCAAAGTAGATAGTTTGCATTACTTCTTGCTCTTCAACTTTTACACCAAGTTTTGCTGCAAGTGCATCGATGATAAATGTTGCTTTTACACTTTTTGTTGCTTCATCACGGAAAGACTCACGTAACTCTTCAAGTTTCTCTTTGTTCTCACGCAGCTCTTTAATCTCATCTTCACTCATAGTAGAAGCTTTTTTATTTACTGCCATATCGATCTCTTGGTCAACAACAAACTCTGGAAGATCAAAGTCAATTTTTTCAACAAGTGCTTCTAAAAGTTTTGGTTTTAGCTCTTCATTGTAAAGTTTTGCAAGTTTTTCTTGCTCTAATGCTTTTTTCACTTCAGTTTTAAGTTCATCAACTGTAGCATCTTCTTTACTTAAAAGTTTTTGTGCAAATTCATCATTTACTTCTACTTCATCTTTAACTTTTATTTGGTTTACTTTTACTTTGAACATTGCATCTTTACCAGCAAGATCTTTAGAACCATAGTTTTCTGGGAATGTTACATTGATCTCTACTTCTTCATCACGTTTTACACCGATAAGCTGGTCTTCAAAACCTGGAATGAACTGACCTGAACCTAAAAGAAGTTCAAAATTCTCAGCAGCCCCTCCCTCAAAAGCCTTTCCATCAATAAAACCTTCGAAGTCGATTACTGCAGTATCACCTTCTCTCATTTTACGGTTACGTTTGATGTTTACTAATGGTGCTTGCCCTTCTGCGATCTCTTTGATTCTTTCATCTACTTCTTTATCTGTAACTTCCGGTTTTTTGAAGTCTGGTACCAAACTATCAACATCATCAAGATTAATCTCCGGACGCTGTGCTACTTTGATAGCTACTTCGATTTTATCGTCACTTTTGTCAAACTTAGAAATAGTCGGCTCACCGATTAAAGAGTCATTAGAAACATTTAACTCATCTAAACCTTTAGAGAGCACCTCACGCAATGCTTCAGCTTCTGCATCTTCAACAAGTTTTTGTCCATACTGCTTTTTAATGATTGCTACAGGAACTTTTCCTTTTCTAAACCCTTGAATATTTGCAGTTTTGCTTAATTGTTTAGCAATTTTTTCTACATTAGCATTTACCTCATCCATAGAGATTACTGCTTCGATCTCAGCATTTGCGCCATTAATTTTGTTTGCTTTGATTTCCATCAATTTCCTTCGCACTATATTATTTTGGGCAATTATACCAAAAATGTATTTAACTTTTACACCACTGTGGTTTAAAGTTTAAAATTAACAACCACACCACTGCCAAATCTATCATCACATCAGCGAAATTAAAAACAGCAAAATTAAATCCGCAGTGCCAATAGACCATATCGACAACACCCTCATGGATAAATCTGTCATAGATGTTTGAAAAAGCACCACCAAGAAGTATACCAACTGGCAGTGCATAGCAAATTTTTTGCAGATATATTACATAAATAAGAACACCCGAGACCAAAAGTAGTTGAATATATTTGAGATAGTCATCCAAAAATGCAAACATCGAAAATGCCACACCTTTATTATATACAAGTATCAAATCGATACAATCTGTGTAGTAGCGAAAACCTTCCACAAAGAGGGACTTTATATTTTGATCAATGATGAAAATACCGGCAAGTGCAAAAAGGAGTATTGCTAAAAGTCGTAGTGTGTGGTTAGTCATTGAGTGCTTTTTTAAAAAATGCCACAAGTGCATCCATTTTTTCTTCCATCAACTTGCTGTTTTTTGCTTCAAGCAGCACTCGAAGCTTATTTTCTGTTCCAGAGTAGCGAATTAATTGACGTATACCTTGCTTTTCAAGAGATGCTAACTCTTCATACAAACCTTCAATGCTATTGAGTGGTTTTTTCTCTTTTACTTGAATATTAACAAGTTTTTGCGGATAGAGTGAAAATGGACGCAGTGCCTCAGAAGCTTTTTTCTTTTTATCTATCAGAAGTGCTAAAACAGCAAGAGCAGAGACCAGACCATCTCCAGTCTTTGCAAAATCATGCAGTATCACATGTCCGCTCTGCTCACCACCAAAATTAATACCCTCTTTTTTCATAATCTCTAAAACATTCTTATCACCAACATCCGAACGATAGAGCTTGAGCCCGTGAACATCAAGATAATCATCAAGCCCTTTGTTGCTCATCACTGTAGCAACAATACCAGCACCTTGAAGCACACCTCTCTCATGCATATAGACTCCCAGTGAACCTAAAAGCTGATCACCATCAACAACCTCACCTTGCTCATCTATGATAACGACCCTGTCAGCATCTCCATCAAGGGCTATTCCCAAATCTGCTCTGTACTTGACTACTGCATTTTGCAGATCTTTTGTATGCAGAGCTCCACACCCTTCATTGATGTTAAAACCATCCGGTTTGTCATGCAATACTATCACCTCAGCACCAAGCTCTTCTAAAACAGTAGGACCTACTTTGTACGCAGCTCCATTTGCAGTATCGAGTACTATACGCATGCCCTGCAAAGTCATCTCTACAGGAAAAGAGTTTTTTAGCTGTACAATATAACGCCCGATAACATCATCGATACGTTTTGCTTTTCCTATCTTTTTACCAGTGACCTGTGCCTCACGCAGAGCTTCATCATCAAAGAAAATATCTTCTATCTTTTTCTCTACCTCTCTTGAAAACTTATCTCCACGTCCATCAAAAAATTTAATCCCATTATCTTCGAAAGAGTTATGTGAAGCTGAAATCATAATCCCCGCATCACAACGCATATTTTCCGTGATGAATGCAATGGCAGGTGTCGGCATCGGTCCTACTTCAACCACATCAAAACCAACAGCCGTAAGCCCACTTACAAGAGCATTCTCTATCATATACCCGCTTCTTCGTGTATCCTTGCCTACTAGAATCTTGCTTGTCACTGCGTGAGGCTTGAGATATATTCCCGCTGCCATCGCCAGTTTCATAGCCACTTCGGCACTTAAAAAACTCCCAGCCTCACCACGCACTCCGTCTGTTCCAAATAGTCTCATTTTTGCTCACTTTAATATTCAAAATCGTTCTGTTTGCACTAAGGTTCTAAAAAAGAGACTCAGACCGAATGGAGGATTCGCTCTCTTTTTTAGGAGCTTAGTGTAAACATTTGTAGTAATTTCGAGTATTTTACCACCCTTTAACTTAATTTTAATTATCTTTAAGCTATTATTGCGCACTTATTTCCCAAAAAGGACAAATTAATATGGCAAATCATAAGTCATCAATTAAGAGAATTCGCCAGACTATCGTTCGTACAGAACGTAATCGTTTCTATAGAACTCGTCTTAAAAACATTGTAAAAGCAGTACGTTCAGCTATCGAAGCTGGTAACAAAGAAGAAGCACAAGCAGCATTTCAAATCGCTAACAAACAGATTCACAAATTTGTTAGTAAAGGTATCCTTAAAAAAGAGACTGCAGCTAGAAAAGTAAGCCGTCTTCACAAAGCTGTAAACGCTATATAAGGCTAACACCATATGTTAGCAGATAAACTTACTCCGTTTATCAACCGCTATAATGAACTTAGCGAACTGCTAAGTTCACCTGATATAACTTCTGACATCAAAAAGATGACAGAGCTCTCAAAAGAACAATCTTCCCTTTTACCTATCGTTGAAAAAGCAAAAGAGTACAAAGCACTTATCGAAGAGATAGCAGACTCAAAAGAGATGCTAAGTGACCCTGAAATGAGCGATATGGCAAAAGAGGAGCTCAAAGAGCTAGAACCTCGTGTGCCTGAGCTCGAAGAAGAGATTAAAATGCTTATGCTTCCAAAAGATCCAAATGATGATAGAAACATCATCGTTGAGCTCCGCGCAGGTGCAGGTGGAGATGAAGCAGCTATCTTCGTAGGTGACCTCTTTGGTGCCTACACTCGCTATGCAGACCTTAAAGGCTGGAAGATTGAGATTATGAGTACATCACCGAGTGATGCCGGTGGCTATAAAGAGGTCATCGCACTCATTAAAGGTGATCAGGTTTATTCTCGGTTGAAATATGAAGGTGGGACACACCGTGTTCAACGTGTTCCACAAACAGAATCACAAGGTCGTGTTCATACCTCTGCTATTACAGTAGCAGTTATGCCTGAAGTTGATGATGTTGAGATTGAGATTAATGAAAATGATCTCAAAATCGATGTTATGCGTTCAAGTGGTTGTGGTGGGCAGTCGGTAAACACTACAGACTCCGCTGTTCGTATCACACACTTGCCTTCAGGTATCGTTGTAACAAACCAGGACCAAAAATCGCAACATAAAAACAAAGAAAAAGCGATGAAAGTCTTAAAAGCGCGTCTGTATGACCTACAGATGCAAGAACAACAGTCTGAAAATGCAGCAGAACGTGCCGCACAGGTAGGAACTGGTGATAGAAGCGGGCGTATTCGAACCTACAACTATCCGCAAAATCGTATTAGTGATCATAGAATCAACTTGACACTTTACCGTTTAAATGAGATTATGAGCGGTGGTCTTTTTGATGAGATCATCGAACCACTTATCGCAGATAATCAAGCAAAAGTTGTTGAAGCTGCAGGACTTTAGTCCTCACGCTTCTAAACTTCCCACTCCGTCTCAAAGGTCTTTTTCACTCGCCCTTTAAAAGTAATTGTTCTCTCATTCACACCAAGATAAAGAGTATCTCCACTTGTTGGATAAACTTCAATGTTATTTTGTACTTTACCCTCTTTGTAAGCTCTGTAAAAACAAGCTGCCATTCCAGTTCCACAAGCCAAAGTCTCATCTTCTACACCACGTTCATAGGTTCGTACACGAAGGTTGCCATCTTCAACATACATCACATTGACATTGGCATTATAGACATAACGAAGCTCACGTGCCTCTTCTATATCAAACTGAGAAATATCATCTGTAAAACGTACTAAATGAGGAACACCTGTATTTACCAGCCACCAAGAGTGACCATTAAACTCTATAGAGTCATCAATTATCTCAGGAGGAGTAAGCTCTGAGAGTACCATACCACTTCTGGGTGTATTGTCTGTCACTTCTGCATGAATAACACCTGCACCCGTGAGAAAGTCCATGACTGCAGGTGCAAGATTATTATTGTAAGCATAATGAGCACAAGCACGACTGCCATTACCACACATATCTGCATGACTTCCATCAGAGTTATAAAACTCCCACTCAAAGTCATACTCTGCATGAGGCACAACAACGATGAGCCCATCCGCACCGATTCCCTCTTGACGATGACAAAGCTCACGTGCCAAATCATAGCGCTCTTCTTTTTTATCGGCATGGAATATTACAAAATCATTTCCATTGGCACTATATTTTGCTACTCTCATCTTTGTCTCCTATTAATAAATCTCATATAATTTCAGCAAAGCTAAAATTATATTCAGTCACTAAAGCTTTGCCTATCGGCAAGAAGAGTTATTTCGACTCTTTTTTACTTATTATATATCTTTTTTATCTTCTCTACAAAGTTCTCTACTTCATTTTGCAAGTGTTTGAGATTTTTTGAGTTATCTATCACCCATGTTGCACGATCACGCTTCTCATCAATCGGTAACTGCGAAGCAATCCGCTTGCGTGACTCCTCCTCTGAGTAGCCATTTCGTTTCATAAAACGCTCCAACTGAATCTCACTAGGCGTATAAACAACAACACTATCTTTGATTGGATAGTTGGCATTTTCAAAAAAAAGTGGAATATCAATCAGATAGGGAAATTTAAAACTGTCCTGTTTTTCACTTTGACGCTCAATTTCTGCTTTTATCTTTGGATGCAGATATGCCTCAAGCATTTTTTTCGCATCTGCATGAGAGAAGATGAAAGATCCAAGTTTTGCACGGTCAACTTTTCCATTGGAGATATACTCATCCCCAAAAGTCTCGCGCACCCACGCTACCGAATCATCTAAAATCTTATGAGAGATACTATCGGCATCAATAACCCGCATTCCGTTAAGAGCAAGCAGGGAAGCAACAGTGCTTTTTCCTGTTGCGATGGAACCGGTCAGTGCGATAGCATACTCATAAGCCATTAGTTTTTAATGATACCTTTATATGCCTTACGCACATTGTTTCCCATAGCAAATGCAGCAGGGTGTACATCTGAATTATAATACTCTAATCCATCAAGCATATCAGCACGCTGTAGGATGATGTCCGCTGTTGGATGGTACTCTTTTGAAGCCAAAAGTGCCATCTCACAATTCCCAAGATTATATGGCATTACAATTTTTGCATACTTGCCTAAGATACTCATCAGGTTTTTATTCTCTTCTTCATTTTCAAGTGAGCTAATCGGCATAACAACAAGCCCTGTCTCATTTAAAACACGATTGATATGTGCTAAAACTGCCGCGTCTTTTTCAAGTTCACAAATCACTACATCACAAGCACCATCTTTTACCTCACGCAAAGCATTTGCATCTGCAGAGATTACATCACAGCTGATATCATCGATATGCTTTTGCACCTCGCTTACCAAAGGCGCAGCCTCACTACTGATTATAAGTACATTATTTGGCTCTTTATGCGTACATAGTGGTACATGTACCATCATTTCATTATATATAAAATCTTTCATTATTTTATTATCCTTATACTTTTAACTTATTAGTAAAATAAAATAAGAGGCTCATGATCGAAGCGAGGATTTGTTCTCGTTTTTATTTTACTAATAAGTTTCTGAAGTTGAAGAGGATTTTATCCACTTTTGGATTAATTTTACTTAATTATAGATATAATTACAACAAATTAATATAAATCTAAAGGTATCACAATGGATTTTAATAAAATCAGATCGTTTTGTAGAGTTTTTCGTATCATCCTGGGCATTGCCCTTATCGCTGCTGGTATTGTTACTGGTATCTACTGGTTCTATTTGGGAATTCTCCCTCTCATAGCCGGTATCGCAAACTTCTGCCCACTCTGCATTGTCAGCAAAAAATGTGACTTACCTCAAGATTCGGAGCAAAAATAATGAGTCAAATTTCCTATAAAGATGCCGGTGTCGACATAGACGCAGGAAACAACTTTGTTGAAAATATCAAACCTTTAGTCAAAAGTACAAAAATCTCGGGTGTTCTTGGTGGCATCGGTTCATTTGCAGGTGCATTTGAGCTTCCAACTGGATTTAAAGAGCCGGTAATGCTTGCAGCAACGGATGGCGTTGGTACAAAGCTCAAACTTGCAATTGATAGTGGTATTCACAATACTGTAGGAATTGACCTTGTTGCAATGTGTGTCAATGACCTTATCTGTAACTTTGGGACTCCAAGCTTCTTTCTTGATTACTATGCAACGGGCAAACTTGATGTAAATGTTGCTACAAATGTGGTCGCAGGCATAGCTGAGGGCTGCGTGAGAAGTGAATGTGCACTTATTGGTGGTGAAACAGCTGAGATGCCAGGAATGTACTCTGAGGATGATTATGACCTTGCCGGTTTTGCAGTAGGTGTAGCAGAAAAGAGCGAGATGGATAGAGTAAGCCTTGTTCGCCCTGGTCACAAGTTAATTGCACTTCCATCTTCAGGTCTGCACTCAAACGGTTTCTCACTTGCAAGAAAAGTTCTTTTTGAAAAAATGAATATGAAATTCGATGACGAGTTTAATGGAAAACCACTCATCGAAACTCTACTAGAACCTACAAACATCTATGTAAAGACATTTAAAGCACTTAAAGATGAGATAGTTGCAATGGCACACATCACAGGTGGTGGAATTGTTGAAAACCTTCCTCGTGTACTTCCTGAAAACTTAATGGCAGAAGTACAAAAAGATACCATCAAAGTACTTCCTATCTTTGAACTTATGAGTGAACACATCGACAGAGATGAGATGTTCCGTGCATTTAATATGGGTGTAGGAATGATTTTAGTTGTAGAAGATGCTAATGTCGATAAAGTTCTTGCAACTGCTAAAGACTCTTATCTTATCGGTGAGATAAAAGAGGGACCTCGCGAAGCGAAACTCGTTTAACTTTCACTTTCTACAATATTTGAGGCCTTTATGGGCTTCAATCACTACAATATATTCACAGTATTTTAAATAAAATAAGTTTTTGAAAGAGGAAAGAAGAGTGTACCGCCAAAAGGCGATACGCTAAAAAGAAAGGAGAATTTCTTTTTAGTGACTAGAAGTCAAATGTCAACTGTGCGCTTACAGCTGTTTGTGAGTGTTTTGTTGTAATATTTTGACCAACAAAGTTTTTATATGTTTCAGTTTTCTCCGGAGCATAGTTAAATGCCAAATCTACTGAAGTTTGCTTATTAATATTATATGTACCACCAATTGCATAGTGAGATTCTACAATACCAGGAAAACCTAAAAGATTAAAAGTATTGATAACACCACCTGTTAATCCTGCACTGTTTGGTGTAGCATTTGTTTGTTCTGAAATTGGACTTGAAGCATAGTTGTAACCTAAACGCAGTGCCCAAGCATCTGTATTATACTCATAGCCCAGAGAGATTACATTTTGATCATCCCATGCAAAATCTTCATATCCTTTTGCAGATGACCACTTTATTTGTTTATAATCAAGAGCAACAGTATGTTCACTCATCGCATAAGATACACCTATACCAAGCTCAGCAGGCGTAGATAATTTATCATTATTATATGCACCAGCACTGAAATTTCCAATTACGCTTGCAAAACCTTTATATTCCATATCAATTTTTGATTTGTAAATTGCACCAACAGTCAAACCATTCATTTCATAAGAAGCACCAATGTTATAACCAAACTTTAAATCTTGTGCAACACCCATACCAGTTGCTAATGGTGCTCCAGTATATACATAGTTAACATCAAGTGAACCATATTGTAAAATTGGTGTTACTGCTATACTGAAAGCATCCATTTTGTATGCCAAAGGAACACCAAATTGCATTAATTGAAGATTTGTAACCATATTCAATTGTGTACCACCTGCAGTATCAATTTTTGTATCACGATAATCAACACCCATACCACCGGTTCCCCACATACCGATACCTACATAAAAATTATCATTGATTTTTGTAGCTAAAGAAACTTCTGGAATAACATTCATATCAGCAGTACTTTCTGCACTCGAATCGCCACCACCTAAGTTATTTGTATTTTTAACATTCGGCATGAAAAGTGTACCACCGAAAGAAATTTCAGTTGATTCAACAGAAGTAATTAAAGCAGGATTCACTAAAGCTGATTCTGCACCATGACTCATACCGATTCCAGTTCCAGCCATACCACGAGCTTTAGCACCCATACCGATTAATGTCGCACCATTTGTTGCAAATGCAGAAGTTGCACCTAAAGCTAAAGCAGCTACTACTGCTAATTTAATTGTTTTTTTCATTTTCTCTCCTTAAGAGTTATCAAAATATTG
This sequence comes from Sulfurimonas sp. NWX79, assembly GCF_039667035.1. Lineage (NCBI taxonomy): Bacteria > Pseudomonadati > Campylobacterota > Epsilonproteobacteria > Campylobacterales > Sulfurimonadaceae > Sulfurimonas > Sulfurimonas sp. NWX79. Next base: position 498 of record NZ_JALCZL010000011.1, on the reverse strand, counting down.
AGATAGCGATAAAGCTATTTCGATTGCAAGCATTATAGGTGATTAAATTTTAAGTGAATCTTAAATGAAAAGTAAACAATATAAAAAAATATTATATTTGCAATTAAAATCACTTGTATTATAGGAAATAGTAGTTTTTTTTATAGTTTTTATTTATAAAAGTGGCTTTTAAAGAGGAAATATCAGTAAAAATGATAAAAAACATCATAAATTAAAAGATATCTTATAAAAAGGAAATTGTGATAAAAAAATAATACTGTGCAGTTTTGTAACATAATTGTCACATTCTAATCACAAAAATATATGAAAGAATAGTACTTAAAAAATGTAAAAAGAGTGTAAAAAGTAAAGTGATTAGAGATTTAAAAGGGGAAAATAATTGATCCGAACTAGGCAGCGACCTACATTCCCACACCTGAAAGGTGCAGTATTATCAGCGATGAGAGGCTTAGCTTCTGGGTTCGGAATGGGGACCAGGCGTTTCCCTCTCTCTATAGC
>NZ_JALCZL010000010.1:0-70906 GCF_039667035.1 Sulfurimonas sp. NWX79 | reverse complement strand
CAAATTTACCTTACCTTTTTACATACAAAAAGTATAAACATTTATCTATCTCAAATACAACAAATGCACTCGAAGGTGGTGTCTTCTCTCACATGAAAAATATGATTACTTTACATCGTGGGTTGAGCAAAAGTTTGAAGCTTAATTTAGTTGATTATTATTTGGTGAATTATAAGTAAAACTAAAAAATTAAGCACCCGTTTTTTTAATTAAGTCGCAAATATGATACACTTATAAAAAAAATGGAAGGTAACCGTTGATAACTACTCCGCTACTCTATCTTTTTGTCTTAGCACTCATCGTTACCTTCTTTCATCTGCTCGCTAGTAAGACAAAATGGCAGATCTTTGAGTACCTTCCGGCAGTTGTTCTTATCTATGCTTTTGCAATGTTCCTTGCCTCTTTTGATGTTTTTGCCGATAATGAGGCCATCACACATATCTATAAGCTGACAAAGACAAACCTTCTACCTGCAATGCTCTTTTTAATGTTGCTTGAAATTGATTTCAGACACTTTATAAAACTTGGAAAGTCCCTCATAACAGCTTATGTCCTAGCGGTGTTCTCCATCGCTTTTGCTTTTATAGTTGTAGCAAATATTTTTGATTTTGGCAAAGATATAGCAGGTGCATTTGGTGCACTTGCTGGAAGCTGGATGGGTGGAACGGCAAATATGGTAGCAGTAGGGAGCGCTCTTGGTGTAAATGAAGATGCCTTTGCCTATGCGCTTGTAGTTGACAGTGTAAACTATACACTTTGGGTGATGCTGCTGCTCTTTTTGGTTCCTTTTGCAAAGGTTTTTAATCGCTTTACAAAAAGCCATGAGCGTTTGGCATATTTGAGTGAGATAGGCTGTGCCTGTTCTATGGGTGCGAAACGTTACTGGCTACTCATCGCCTTAGCACTTTTTGTCTCTCTTACTTCACAAATGCTTGCGCAATATTTTGTCATTTTAAACACTACAACAAGTATGGTTATTTTTGCCACACTCTTTGGGGTAGCTGCCTCTTTTACCCGCTTGCGTGAGATAAATGGCTCCAATGAGGTTGCCACGACAATGCTCTACATTCTCATAGCTCTTATAGGTTCACGTGCAGTGATTGAGAGTTTCAGCGGACTTGGAATGTATGTTTTGGCAGGTTTTTTGATTTTGCTATTGCATGCACTCATCATGGTAGCAGGAGCAAAGATTTTCAAACTTGACCTCTTTAGCATTTCTGTTGCTTCATTGGCAAATATAGGTGGCGTGGCATCAGCTCCGATTTTAGCAGCAACTTATGATAAAAAATTGGTATCTGTTGGAGTGCTCATGGCGATTATGGGCTATCTTATCGGTACTTTTGGTGGGCTTTTTGTTGGGAAGATTATACTTAATTATTAATGTGTGCCTGTAAAAGCTCAAGAGCATCATGTTGTGTAAGTGGTTTTGAATAGATATACCCTTGTATATAAGTAGCTCCAAATTTCTGAAGCAGTTGAAGTTGTTCCTTATCCTCAACACCTTCTATTATTGTATGCATACCTAAGTTTTCAGCCAATTCTATTGTTGCTTTTACGATGAGATAATCTTTTTTATTTGTGCATATTTCATCGATAAAAGATTTGTCAATTTTTATTTTATCTATCGGTAAATTTTTTAAATATGCTAGAGAAGAGTGACCTGTACCGTAGTCATCTAAAGATATTGTGATACCTATAGCTTTAATAGCAACAAGTTGTTGGATTGTATCTTTTATATTCTTCATGATAGCACTTTCTGTAATTTCAAATTCTATATAACCGCCTTCTACCCACTTCTTGTCAATGTGATTTTGGACTTGTTGAATAAGATTGTTTTCTTCAAAATGTCTAGCGGATATATTGATAGCAATGCGAAAGTTATTGGAAATTTTACTGAATGCTTCACAGCTTCTATTAATTTCTCTAAATATCCATGCTGTTATATCTATGATGATACCACTTTCTTCAGCTATTGAGATAAAATTACCAGGTTGTATAAAGCCTTTTTGAGGATGATTCCATCGAATGAGTGCTTCAAAACCATCTATTTTTGTACCATCTACGGTAAATTTTGGTTGATAGTAAAGTTCAAACTCATTGTTTTTTATCGCAGATTTAAGTTCATGTTTCATAAGAACTTTTTGAACAGCCTCTTTTTGCATATCTACTTGAAAGATTGTACATTTGTTTTTTCCTTCTTGTTTGGAACGGGAGAGAGCGATATCGACAGCTGCTAGAAGCTCTTTGGAGTTTTTCCCATCATTTGGGTAGAGCGCAATACCACCGCTTATACTGATATTGATAGTGTGATTATCTATAATGAGTTCTTTCCTTGAAAAATCAGTAATTTTACATCCTATTTCAAGAGCATCTTCTGGTCTTGTAATATTATAAGCCAGTATAGCAAACTCATCCCCTCCAAGTCTGGCTATGATATCTTCATCTCGTAGGTTATATTGCAGATATTCGGAAAAATTCTGAAGAATAATATCTCCGGCATGGTATCCTATAGTCTCATTGACTTCTTTGAAGTTGTCTATATCAACAAAGAGTAAGGCAAATTTTTCTTTTTTTCTTTTTTTGATGAATTTATTAAGAATATTTATAAAATAGCTTCTGTTGGATAACCCTGTCAAACCATCATAATAGGCAAGATGTTCTATCTCTTTTTGTTGCGTTATCAAATCACTAATATCTTGACTTAAGGCAACATAATTTGTAATTTTATCTGTTTGTGGGTCTTTTAATGCCCAAATTTTTTGCCATACTACATAATCTGTGCCATCGTGTTTTCTGTCGATGATTTTTCCTTGAAATTTTCCATAAGTAGCAAGTTTATACCACATATCTGTATAATAGTCATCACTCATTAAATCCGATTTAATTACATCTTCCGGCTTTTTTCCAATCACTTCATCTTTTGTAAATTTACTGATATTTTCAAATGCAGGATTTATGAAAATAATATTTTTATTTTCATCTGTAATCAGTATGGCATCACTACTGTACTCTATAACACGTGACATGACTTCAAACTCTTGCGTTATTTGCACAATTTTTTCAATAAGATCATTAATGCACATAGAATTTTTAGGAGTTTTTTTCTTGGTAAAGGCTGATGCAATATCATAAATTTTATAGAGTTTTAGTAAGAAATTTTTATAGTAAAAATAGAATAAAAGTATAATAATAAATAGTAGAAGCATAAAAATAGAGAATAATTCTTGAAAAATATTTTTTTCTCTCTCTGCAATAAGATCATTTAAATCATAAAGCATTATGATATAGCCATACTCTAGTTTATTGTGTAAACTGTTGTATAAAGGGTCTACTTTGATAGTAGCATCTATGGTTTTCCCCCAAATATGGATATGTAAATCATTTATAGTATTTATTTCATCTTCATAATGTTGCAGTCTTTTATGGGAAAAAATCTCTTTTAGTTTTTTATTTATAGTTTTTTGTTCACTTGCATAGAGTATAGTTTTATCAGGGGCTACTAACAGAACATACTTTGTATTAGCCTGAGATGATAATTGTAGGAGTCCTTTTTGTATAGCTGTTTGCTTTTGATTTAATGAGAGCTCTTCTATAAGAGTTTTAAGGAGATAAGACTCTTCTTTTGCTTTTTGCATATAACTTTCTAAGATTGCCTCTTGACTTTCTGAGACTGCATACTTAAAGAACCCAATCATGGAAATGCATAAAAGTAAAATGGCTATTATTGGGTAGAGTAATGTTGCTGACATTTTATACATAAGAAATTTTTTCCTGTAATTTTTGAATGATTTGCAGTTGCCTGTTTGATATAAATGGCACGAGAGACTCTTGAACAGCTGGTGTCTTCTTGAGATGAATAATAAGCTTAAACTTGCTATCTATAGGTATTATTTTATCTACCTTGCCTAAAAATTCTTCTTCTTTTTCATGGAGCTGAACCTGCATTGTCAACTCAGAATTAATATCGATATCATAGAGATGATGTACATAGACTACAAAAGTAGTTATGGAAACTGTATGGAGCATTTCAGGAATTTGTGTTTTTTGTGATTTTATCAAAATCTCTATTGGATCTTTTAATTGCACATGTATATATCTTCGATCTAAGGGAGAAGTCTCCACCGCTTGAAACTGTTCTAAAATAACATAATTTTTTTCTATGTCGATAGACTTTACATATGCTTTTATATCTGGTTTTTTTGGCATTGTAATATAGATTCCGTCATTTGGTTGTAGAGATATTGCCGATATTTTTCTTATACTTATGGTTATGTTATTTTCTGTAATATCTATAATCTTTGCAGAGGATTGTAGAGGTATCTCCATATAGTAGCTTGTTACTGGTATTGTTTTTTTATCCTCTTTGTAGTGCTTCATAAGTGATAAAAATCTATTTTGTTCTTCTAGCCGTTTTTCCTCTTTTTCATCAAAAATCTTCTCATCTATTATGGCTGTTTGTGTAGATTTTTGAATAGTATTTAGCAGGATTTCACCACGTTCTATGATGCTTTCTGAAGAATCTTTATCGTGCAAGAGAATAAGGGCAGCATTGCTCTTTATGTGTTGAGTATCTGGGTTTGCTGTCAGTGTGGCATCTATTTTATCTATAAGTTTTGTGGATGTTTCAAGGCTCAATGTGTCACTTAAAAGAGCAAACTGACTACTTCCAATACGGGCTGAATCAAGAGGGTACTCTTGTTGTATTATCTGTGCAACATTTTGTATGATATTGTCACTTTCTTGTTGAGAGTGCCGTTTGCTGTATTCACTAAAGCCTTTAAGAGAAAGCATTAAAATTTTTATATTGTTATTTGGTAGACTTTTAAGCTTTTGTTCAATAAGCTCTTCAAATCGTCTTAAATTATTCAGACCTGTTAGTGTGTCTTTATATGCTAAGTTCTTGAGATTATCTATCTCTTTTTGCTTGTTTATATAAAGCTCATATGAGGCATTGCTAAAATTTTTTATAACCCCTGCTAAATTTGTATCAAAGATTTTTAACATTGCAAGTATGGATGTACAATCATGTCTAATCTCAGGGTGGGCGTCTAAAAGATGATTAAAAACAGTGATTCGTAATATTGTGCATATAGAATAGATCTCGTCTGCCCGTATCTCCTTTTGTAGCATAAAATCTACAAACTTATTCATACTTGGGCAGTCTTGCATTTTTTTTCTCTCTTGTACAACATCAACCAAATGAGCAACAATGCCTACTGCAAACTTTTTGGAGAATTTTTGATGACCTATATTGTATTTTTTGAAAATCTTTGTGGTGTTTGGATTATAAAGCCACTGCGTGATAATACGTTCACTCTCTTGGTGAATCCACTCTCCGATAGCATATAATGTTTGCATAGAATTTCTGTACACCTTTTTATAGGATTAAAATTATAAGACTTATTGTATCACAATTGTATCACAAAGCAGAAGTTTTGCTATACTTTTGAAAATCTTTGTAAGAGTGACAAAGGAGTTCAAAGAGTGTTTTCAGTATATATTGCTATATATATAGTTTTAGAGCTTTATGAAGTGCAGTGGCAAAAGGCACAGACGATTATGGGAATGCTTGCTAGGATGTATGAGCAGTATCATAAAAGCATCTTTTTGTTTTTGATTATGCATCCGACCTTTTATTTTGGTGTATGGTTTGTTTTTGTAACACAGTACAACCCTTATGCTATTGCGCTTCTTTCATGCAAATCTGCCGATATCATCACAAAAATTCTTTTGATAAAGAAAGTCTTTATTGATAAAGAGTTGAGTGAGGAGCTTACACACTCTCTTTTTATCCCCATCGGTCCCTATCTGCCCTATGTCGGTCTTGTGCTCTATCCGTTTTTTATTTTTATGGCACTCTCATGAAGATAATAGATATCAGCCTCACGCAGGAGAGGATAAAGTTAAAAGTCCCTTTTATAACCGCTTTGCGTGAGGTGCATTTTGCAGAGTTTATTCGCGTGAAAGTCTGCTGTGAGGATGGGTGTTTTGCTTATGGTGAAGCACCTGCTACCAAAGCCATTACCGGTGAGACACTTGTAAGTATAGAAAAGGATATCAACACTGTAAAAGAGCTTTTTTACGGATATAGTATTGATGAAGCCATGCGACTCCTCCATCTACAAAAGATAGGTTCAAGTGCCAAAGCAGCTCTTGATATTGCTTTTATATCACTTTATGCAAAAGAGAAAAAGTTCTCACTGCGTGACTATTTTGACATGCAAGATATAAGCTCGATAAAAACAGATGTCACCATCAGTTTGGGTACAAAAGAGCAGATGCTCTTAGATGCAAAAGAGGCGCTGCGTGAGGGGATGGATATTTTAAAGATAAAACTTGGAAGTAATATCGCTCACGCAACAGAAGTGACAAGAGTTTTAAGTGCTGAGCTTCCTCACGCAAAGCTGCTTATCGATGCAAACCAGGCTTGGAGTGAAGCCCAGACACTGCACTACCTCAAAGCGACTGAAGATTGTAAGCTGGAGCTTTTAGAACAGCCTGTAGCTGCAAAAGAGCTAGGGGCATTACAGAGAATAACGAAAATGTCAAAAGTACCCATTCTTGCTGATGAGGCACTCTTTACACTTGAAGATGCAGAGTATGTCATACAAAACAGAGTTGCAGATATGATAAATATCAAGCTGATGAAGTGCGGAGGTGTTACAAAAGCAGTAGAGATTTTAGAGTATGCCAGAGCAAAGGGTGTAGGTTGTATGCTTGGGTCTATGATAGAAGGACCATACTCTATAAATATCACACTCTATCTTGCTTTTGCGTACCGTGATGTAGTGCAGTTTGTCGACCTCGACTCACCGCTGCTTTATGAGAAGCTGCCAAGTGAGTTGGATTTTATCTATAATGAGGCTGTTATCTCTTTTAAAGAGCAGTAGCGGGCTTTGCAATAAAACGCAGCCATATATAGCCAAGTGCACCGGCAAGCAGTGATGCAGTCAAGATGCCTATCTTTGCTTGAAAGATAAGTGCAGGAGCATTTATAAATGCAAGGTCAGCCACAAAGATACTCATCGTAAAACCGATACCGCCAAGTGCTGCTACACCAAATATCTGGCTTATGGAGCTGTTTTGTGGCAGTTTTGCGATACCGCTTTTTATGGCGACAAAGGCAACCCCCGCAATGCCGATAATTTTACCGCCAATCAGACCAAAAATGATGCCGAGTGAGACAGGCTCAAATATGACATCATTGATAGAACTGAAGTTGATACGAATACCTGCATTTGTCAAAGCAAAGAGAGGAATGACAATTAAACTTACAGGAAGATGCAAAGATTGTTCAAGTCTTGTAGCAGGAGAGCCGACAGCATCGATGCGATCTTTGATGTTTTGCAGGAGTGCTTTTTGTTTCTCATGCATTGTATGGTCTGTAGCCACTGGGTAGCTGTCATACTCATCAAGCAGATTTTTTGTATGTTGTGTGAAGTCTATCGGTGGAATTTTTGGTTTTGAAGGGATGGCAAACGCGGCAATCACTCCGGCAATAGTCGCATGAACACCGGATTCAAGCATAAAGAACCACATAAACAGACCTACGATAAAGTAAGGCAGTGTTGCATGGATACCAAAACGGTTAAAACTTACCATAATAAAAAACATTCCGCCTGCTAGCAGTAGAAAATTCAACTGTATCTCTGCGGTATAAAAGAGAGCAATGACCAAAACTGCACCAAGGTCATCTACAATGGCAAGTGCTACTAAAAATGTCACAAGAGCAGGTGAGACGCGATTACCAAGTAAGACAAGAGCTGAGATGGCAAAAGCGATATCCGTTGCCATCGGAATTCCCCAACCGTTTACCCCAATACCTCCTGTATTAATGCCTAAATAGATAAGAGCAGGCACAAGCATACCACCAATGGCAGCAAGAATAGGTAAAATGGCAACTTTGATGTTTGAGAGCTCTCCGACTAAAATTTCACGTTTGATCTCAAGCCCTATCATAAAGAAAAATATTGCCATCAGTCCATCGTTTATCCAGTGATGCAGAGAGTTTTTTATCTGTAATGAACCAAAATCAAACTTGATGAGAAGATGAATAAAATGTTGATATGCTTCATAGAGGGGTGAATTTGCAACAACAAGAGCAACAATGGTCATACCCATTAAAATGAGACCTGTCGTTGTTTGGGCATGTAAAAAGTGTTCAAAAGGAGTATATACTTTTTTAAAAGCTCTCTCCCAAGGTGCATAGAGTATCATGAAACTTTGTCTCCCTTTTTTTGAGGTGAATATACTAACATATCTAAAGAGAAAGAAAACTGAGAGCAGTTCAGTTTTTGAAATCCTTAATCTTAGAAGTTTTGAAAATTGAGTATAATCTCTTTTATGAATTTAGCACCACTTAACAACCAGACTATTCTTTTTTTAGGAAAACCAAGGGCTTTTAGTGAGGAAGAGTTTGCCGCACAGATAGAAGCACACAATATAAGTACGACAAAAGAGTTAGATGATAGAGTCATCTATGTTCTAGAGGGGCGAATGATGACGCCGTATGAGCAAAATCTCAGCGATGAACTCTATGAAAAAGGTGGATATACTTTTTTAACTATTGATGATTTTGAAAAAACTTTGGCACAAGAGATAGATGATGATGTTCTGCTGATGAGTCTCAAACTCTCCAATGACAAAGAGCGCCTCAAAAGCTTTTTGCAGAACTCCTGTGTGAGCAATGCACTCTTTTTCAAACTACTGCAGATGTACAAATGGAGTGGAGAGGATTTTTTTGAAAATGATGATAACCGTGATGTAACAGCAGCACTTATTGGAAGATTTTATGAAAATATTGAGCGCAATCATAATGTGCAGTATGCAACAACAGGAGTGATTCATCTTGTTTCTCAAACACAAAATCCTGAACTTTTGGAAGCTATCAGTAACTTAGAACCTTTGAAATTTCATTTTAACCTCTCCATCTTACTTGCACGCCATCCTCAAACACCAAAAAAAGTTTTAAAACGGCTCCTGCGTGAGGGAGAGAAGCATGTTTTAGAAGCAATGTGTACAAACAGTGCTTTGGATATGAGTATTATAAAAGAGTTGGTACAAGAAGAGCTTTATGCAAAAATTTTGGCACAAAAAGTAAAGCTCACAGAGGAGAGTTTCGAGCTTTTTAAAGCATTTGCAAAAGAGTTGGCACAGAACGAATCACTTGATGAAAGGATGCAAAGAGCATTATTGGCTTTAGCAGATAGTACTGTAATGAATGAACTCGCTCAAAATGCAGCATTAACGCAAGAGAGTATTGAGAAGCTAATGCAATATGATGAGAGTAAGCTCACGCAACTGCTTTTAGAAAATCCAAATATAGATGAAAAGTATCTGCGTGAGGCATATACAAAGAGTCAAAATCATCTATCGCTTGCCAAAAATCCATCACTTCCAGAAGATTTGGCAACAGCACTTTTTGACAGTGCTGAGGGGGTCGTTTTAGAAGCCCTTGCAAGAAATGAAGCGACACCGGTAGATATTTTGTATCAGTTGCAGCTTGACAGCAGGTTTGAGCGAGCGGTCAAGACCAATGCGGCCTTTACAAAACATATTCAAAGCCAAAATATAGGATGGTTAGTATGAGAGCAAGTGAAGTTACAAAGAGTTTGAATGCTTTGGTTAGCAAAAAGGTACCAACATTTCTCTGGGGTGCACCGGGTATTGGAAAATCTTCCATTGTCAAGCAGATAGCCAAAGAAAAAGGAGTTGATTTTATCGACTTGCGTTTAGCCTTAATGGACCCGACAGACCTCAAAGGCATTCCTTTTTATGATAAAGAGTCCCACAGTGCACTCTGGGCACCACCTGCATTTTTGCCACGTGAGGGTGAAGGCATTTTGTTCTTAGATGAGCTCAACTCCGCTGCACCTGCTGTACAGTCCTCTGCTTATCAGCTCATTCTCGATAGACGTATTGGCGAGTATGTTTTACCTGAGGGCTGGGCGATAGTAGCAGCTGGAAACCGTGATGGTGACAGAGGTGTGACATACAGAATGCCCGCCCCGCTTGCAAACAGATTTGTTCACTTTGAGCTTGATGTAAGTGTGGATGATTGGCGAGAGTGGGCTTATAAAAAGAGTATTGATAGTCGTATCATCGCTTATATATCTTATAAAAATGAGCACCTTTTTACCTTTGATGCAAAGGTTCAAGCAAAGAGCTTTGCAACACCAAGGTCTTGGGAGTATGTGCATAATATTCTTCAAGCAGATGTAGAAAAAGAGTTGTTGCTTGATGTACTGAGTGGTGCAGTCGGGCGTGAAGTTGCGGTAGGCTTTCTCTCCTTTGTTAAGGTGATGGACAAGCTACCGGATATTACGATGATTATGCTGGGAAAATCAGAGGAGTACCCGGAAGAAATTGATGTTTTATATGCACTCTCTTCAGGGATAGTTAGCAGATATCTACAAGATCCATCAGATACAGCACTGGAGCATATTTTAGAGTATACACTCGATCTCAAGAGTGAGTTTGCCGTTTTAATTGTGCAAGATCTACAAAAAAATGGTGTGACGATGGAGCATTCACAAAACTTTAAAGCATGGGTAAAGAAGTTCGCGTACCTATTGGCATAAATGATGAACACTACAGATAAAATCTCTCAGGCAAAGGCGAAGCTTTTAGTAGACTACCCTTATTTTGGGACACTTGCATCAAGACTTGAACTTGTGGTCAATGATGATATTGAGAGTTTTAAAAGCAGTGGGGTGAAGCTGGAGTATCGTGAGGAGTATCTGCGTGAGCTTGAGCTCTCTGAGGTAGAGTTCATTCTGGCAAACGGAGCGATGCACTCTGTACTGGCCCATGATATGCGTAAAAACAATCGCAGTGGCTGGCTCTGGCAAATGGCAACGGATATTGCCATCAATGATATGCTTTTGCAAAATGGACTTGATATGCCCTATGGTGCACAGTATCGAAAACGTTTTGCCGGAATGTATGCTGAAGAGATCTATGCCCAGCTCAAAGATGACATCCTGCGTGAGGATGAGAATCTGGAGTATGAAGCAGCTGATGCTGATGATATTGAGAGAAAAGATGAACAAAATAAGAGTCAGGAACGCACACAAGAGCAGTTAGAAGAGGAGATCTTGAGTGAGCAGCTTTTGGCAGAGGAGGCCATCTCTCTTTTAGAGTCAAAAATCAAAATGTGCGAAGCTCCTGAGGCAATTGAGCGTTTCTTTGATCTGGGTGCATTTTCAAAAGTGGATTGGCGAGAGGTGCTACGTGAAGCGATTGACAGATACTTCCGGGATGACTATGTTGTGATGCCACCTTCGAAAAAACTGCTTTATAAGGGAATATATCTTCCTTCAAACACTTCACAGACCTTTCGTCTTGTTATTGCCATTGATAGTTCTTCTTCAGTAGATGAAGCACTGCTCAATCTCTTTTTGAGTGAAGTGAGCTTTATTATGGAGCAGGTACAAAACTACGTGATTGATATCATAGTCTGTGATGACACGATTCACTCGCACAACATTTTCTATAGCGGAGAGGCTTTGGATGTGCAGTTAAAAGGTGGAGGAGGAACTGATTTTCGTCCTCTGTTTGAGTTTGTTGAAGCAAATTTTGATGATCTGAAGTTACTGTTGTATTTTACTGATTTGGAGGGAAACTTTCCAAAAGAAGTACCTAATTACAGTGTAAAATGGATAACATCAAAGGAAAGAGAAACTCCTTTTGGTGAACTTATAGTACTAGAGGACTAGGCTTCAAAAACAACCTGATTACGTCCACTGTTTTTTGCTTTATAAAGCATCAAATCTGCTTCATTGAGTGTCTCTTCCAGATTGTTATCATTGTGATGAACAACTGCACCGATGGATATAGTAAAGTTGATATGTGTCTCTTTTTCCACGGCAAATGTGTATGTTTCAACCTCTCTCCGGATTCGCTCTAAAATATCAAAGGCACTGAATCTGTTGATGTTTTTGAGTACAATACAAAACTCTTCTCCGCCAAAACGTGCAACAACATCTCTTGGACTCGTAGAACTTCGCAAGATATCTGCAAGAGTGACAATAACCCTATCTCCTACCTCATGCCCATAGGTGTCATTGATATTTTTAAAGTGATCGATATCGATCACAGCTACTGCAAATTTTTCACCACTCTCTTTGACATCATCAACATACGCATGCATCTCATGAAAGAAATATCTGCGATTGTAAAGTCCTGTCAGATAGTCACGGTTGGCATAGTTCGTAATCATCTGGATATTTTCCAAAGCCTCAATAGAGTTATTTATCCGAACTGAAAACTCCTCTTTGGAAAAAGGCTTTTTGATGTAGTCATTTGCACCGTGTTTTAAAAACAGAGCACTGATTTCTGTATCTTCATTTCCTGAGAGCGCAAGAATACAGAGCTCGTCTTTGGAGTAAGTCTGGCGAATTTCAAAGGTAAGTTCAAGACCGTTCATAACAGGCATATTGTAATCTGTCAATACTAAAGATATGTCTGGTTTTGCCTGAAGCATACCCAGTGCTTCTTCTCCGTGAGCAACAGTAACGACTTCAAAGAACATATTTTCAAGCATATTTTGCATCTGTTTTCTAAAGACCATAGAATCATCAACAACAAGGACTTTATGGTTTTGATTCTTTCTTAGACGCTCAATGATTTGAATGATGTAGTTTATATCTTCTGCTCCATCTTTATTGACATAGTCAATAATATTTTTTGCGAGCATTTTTGTACGAAACTCTTTATTTATGTTTGCACTGAGCACGATAACACGGTGTTTTTTTGCCAAAACATAATCAACGATTTCACCGTTTGGAGCATCGGGAAGATTGATATCAAGCAGAGTGATGAAGTATTTATAACGTGCTAGAAAAAGTTTTGCCTCACCAAGAGAGTAGGCAACATCAACCTCCATCTCTAAAGCGTGTTCAATTTTTTTAGATATCAGCTTTGCCAGTGTTTGGTTGTCTTCAACGATTAAAATTCTGTCACTCATCTATTGTCTCCAAATTATATACTTGGAGTATAGCGATATTCATCTAAAATTATAGTAATATTCGTTTATGAATTATATGTATGTTATTTTAGAAAAACTACGCAGTTGTCACAATATCTTTTTAACGGGTGGCGCAGGAGTTGGCAAAACAACTACGACCCGTGCTATTATAGAAGCTTATGAAGCAGAGGCCAAAAAAGTGGTCAAGCTTGCTTCAACCGGAATGGCAGCAACACTCATCGGCGGGCAGACACTGCACAGTTTTTTAGACTTAGGGATAGCTTCTAATATTGAAGAGTTAGAAAAAAATGGAAAGTTTGAGATAAAGAAGAAAATTAAAAAACTCATACACAGTATGGATTTGATTGTCATCGATGAGATATCTATGGTGAGTGACAAGCTCTTTGAGATGATAGAACTGCGTCTAAAACAGGGTGAGTTTCAAGGGTCACTACTGGTTGTGGGTGATTTTTTACAGTTGCCGCCCGTGGTACGTGGTTATGGTGAAGTACATTATGCCTTTGAATCGCCGTCATGGAAAAACTTTGCTTTTGAGACGATAGAACTCACACATATCTATCGTACGGATGATAAAGATTTCATAGATCTTTTGCATCATGTCCGTTTTGGTCTTATCGATGAAGCGGTGCATAATGCACTCAATGCTTTTATAAAACCTTTGCCAAATGATCTGAGTCAATTTACTTTTTTGTTTGGTAAAAATATTTCTGCTTCAGAGCATAATAAAAAGCAGCTTGAACATATTGCAGAGGAACTTTTTGTCAAAGAAGCACATATTGTCAAGCATAAAAAGAGTGTAAACGACAAAGAGATAGAACGGTTTTTGGATGATGCTAGGATTGAAAAAGCGTTAGAGCTTAAAATCGGAGCACCTGTGCTTTTTACCCGTAATGCATGGAACTATTTTAACGGAGAGCGGGGTGTAGTTATCAATGTTGATGCTTCTTATGTCTATGTACAAAAGAGTGACGGCAAAGTTGTAAAGTTAGAGGCAGTAGGACAAAGCAAAACAATGTGGACGGAAAAAATATGCAATGGAAAAAAAGAGCTACTCGAAGAAGAACTCTTTACAATCTATCAGTATCCCATAAAACTTGCCTTTGCCATCACCATTCATAAATCACAAGGAATGAGTATATCAGATTTGATAATCGATACGCGTGAAATATTTGCTCCTTCACAGTTCTATGTTGCACTCTCACGTGCATCAAATCCAAAACACTTGACACTTATTGCGCCTAGTAGACAGTGGTATGAGCTTGCCTTTGTAAACAGTTGTGCCATAGAGTTTGTACGAGGAGAGAAAGTATGCTAAAAAGAAGTGACAGTGGCATACTTTTTATGCTTGGCTCTGCTCTTATCTCTGCACTTAACGGTGCTCTTACAAAGATGCTTTCAGAAGATATTTCAGCCTTGGAGATCGTTTTTTTTCGTAATCTTATCGGTGTTTTTATTATTCTCTACGCTTTGAAACATACACCACCAAAGCTTACGGGAGGCAAGATTCATCTGCTTTTCACACGTGGTCTTTTTGGTTTTATGGCGATGATACTTTTCTTTTATACCATTACGGTCATTCCTTTGGGTGAAGCGATCACGCTGAATAAAACTTCTCCGTTTTTTGTAACGATTTTGGCTTTTTTTCTGTTGCGTGAGCATTTAAGTATAAAAACTGCCATTGCACTCTTTATCGGTTTTACAGGTGTTGTGCTGATTGCAAAACCATTTGGTATGGAATTCTCATCAGCACATATTTTGGGTGTTTTGGGTGGATTTTTTGCTGCAGCAGCTTACACAACGATAAAAAAGATCAAAGATATTTATGATTCACGTGTTATTGTTCTCTCTTTTGTCGGTGTGGGAACTTTAATGCCGGCACTGCTCTTTTTGCTTGCACCTCACATAAATACCCCAGAATTTTTAAGCTTTTTATTTCCGGAGTTTATTTTACCGATGAGTTTGAAAGTCTGGCTGCTGATTGCTTTGATGGCCCTTATCTCCACACTCTCGCAATGGCTGTTAACCAAAGCATACTCGGCAAAAAACTTGAGCGTTGTCGGTGTTATTAGTTATACAAATATTCCTTTTGCCATTGGGTTTGGATATCTGTTAGGAGATAAATTTCCAGACTCGTTGACATTTTTAGGAATAGGGCTCATTGTTGTAGGAGGCATTCTGGTCAGCCGTAAATAGTTACTTTAAGTTGAAATATAACAAATAAAAGCTATTATTTAGGAAGAATATTCCGGAGAAAATCAGTGAAAAACACCCAATCATGCTTAGAATTGGTAGAAGAGAGCGAAGAAAAGTTTCGTAAAATTGCTGAAAACTCACTTGTAGGTATGTTTATCTATACTGAATATTTTGTCTATGTCAATGAAGCATTTGCTAAAATGACTGGATATACAACCCAAGAGCTTCTAAAGATGCATCCATGGGAATTAGTGGATGAGAGTAACAAACAATCTTTTCAGACAATCGTCCAAAGACGTTTACAAGGTGAGGAATTTACCTCTGTCCATAATGAAGCACTTCTTGTCAAAAAAGATAAAACGACACTTGATGTGAAAGTTTCCGCAGAAACAATTCATTATAGAGGCAAGTATGCGGGGATCGGTATTATTATTGATATTACTGATATTGTCAAGAAAAATCAGATTATAAAAGTTTTGATACAGGCACTCTCTCAAAGTGATGATATTGTTTTCATCACAGATATCAAGGGGACCATTGAGTATGCAAACAGGGCTCTCTTAGAAATTTACGGATATACAAGAGAAGAGATCGTAGGGGATACTCCCAGAATTTTTTCATCAGGGCAACATGAGAAAAGTTTTTACAAAGAGTTGTGGGATACTGTACTACGAGAGAAAAACTACCATCAGATAATTATAAATAAAAAGAAAAATGGTAATCTGATACATGTCGATACAAAGATTACTCCGGTAAAAGATGAAAGAGGTGAAAATATCTCCTATTTTGCTGTAAGTGCAAGAGATATCACTGAAAGAATACTTAATGAACAAAAGTTCAAAAAACTTGCAACTATCGACCCGCTTACACAAATCCCCAACAGGTATCAACTCTATCAATATTTTGATGATTTTATCGCCAAAACAGAACATAGGAAAAACTTTTTTTCGATTTTACTCTTTGATATAGACCATTTTAAACAGATCAATGATAACTTTGGACATTATGTAGGGGATAATATTTTAAAAGATTTTAGCAGGTTAATTGTAGAAAATATAAGAAGTATCGATAAGTTTGGAAGATGGGGTGGTGAAGAGTTTCTACTGCTTTTGGACTCTACTGATGAGCATGATGCTATGCGTATCGCTCAAAAGTTAAATGATCTTGTTGCAGGTTCAGTTTTCGATGAACTCTATTGTATTACTGTTAGTATAGGTGTGACAGAGTATCGACAAGGTGATACAAAAGAGCAGTGTATAGAGCGAGCAGATATAGCCCTCTATGCTGCTAAAAACCTTGGAAGAAACAGAGTCGTTTTTAATTAAATAGTGTA
This sequence comes from Sulfurimonas sp. NWX79, assembly GCF_039667035.1. Lineage (NCBI taxonomy): Bacteria > Pseudomonadati > Campylobacterota > Epsilonproteobacteria > Campylobacterales > Sulfurimonadaceae > Sulfurimonas > Sulfurimonas sp. NWX79. The sequence continues at coordinate 54,392 of NZ_JALCZL010000010.1, read as the reverse complement.
TAATTGATAAAAAATGGAGAATTAATATGAAAATATTTTTATTGTTCGTGAGTCTGTTTTTGTTTATGAGTGCTTGTAGTACAGAAAAAAATAGACTTTCAGAAAAAGAGTATCAGCGTTCAAACGCTGCAAGCCAGAAGGCTTTAAATAAGTTAGACAGAGAATAATCTCTGCCTAAAAGAGTTCTTATAACTCTGATTCGTGTTTAGCAAGGTACTCTGCAACACCTTCAGCGTCAGCTTTCATACCTTCGTCACCTTTTTGCCAACCAGCAGGACAAACTTCACCAAACTCATCAGTAAATTGTTGTGCATCGATCATTCTTAACATCTCATCAACATTACGTCCAAGTGGTAAGTCATTGATTACCGCGTGACGTACGATTCCTTTATCATCGATTAAAAATGAACCACGAAGTGCAACTGCGTCATTTAAAAGTACATCATAGTCACGAGCGATATTTTTAGTAAGGTCTGCTACGAGTGGGAAGTTGATACGTCCGATACCACCTTTTTCAACTGGAGTCTCTCTCCATGCGAAGTGTGAGAATTGGCTATCTACTGATACACCTACAACATTTACACCACGTTTTTGGAACTCTTCATATCTGTGTGAAAATGCAATAATCTCTGATGGACAAACGAATGTAAAGTCTAGTGGATAAAAGAATACAACTGTACCTTTCTCGCCATAGTTTTCGCTTAATTTGAAATCTTCTACGATTGAACCATCTGCTAAAACTGCAGTAGCTGTAAAATCCGGAGCTGGGTTTGTTACTAACATATTATATGTCCTTGTATTGTTTTTTTAATGAATAGGATTTTATCCAAAATATATTAATAAAGTTCTGAATAGATCAGAAAACTTGTTTAGCTTAAAGAAAAGTTTTATATTTTTAGATATAATTGCAGCGATTTATGAAGCTAGACTTTGTATTTCAATAAGGAAAATCGATGACGAAAGAGTATATTTTTACTTCAGAGTCTGTAACAGAGGGGCATCCTGATAAGATGGCAGATCAGATCAGTGATGCAATTCTGGATTATATTATTGAAAATGATAAAAATGCGAGAGTAGCGTGTGAAACTCTCGTGTCTAATGGTTTTTGTGTAATTGCAGGCGAACTGAAGACTACGGCGTATGCCCCGATGCAAGAGATTGCAAGACAAGTTATCCAAGAGATTGGATATACAGATGCAACATATGGTTTTGATTACCGTTCAGCTGCAGTACTTAATGGTATAGGTGAACAATCACCAGATATCAATCAAGGTGTTGATCAGGCTGGTGGACAAACAGGTGCAGGTGATCAAGGACTTATGTTTGGTTATGCATGTCGTGAGACTGATGTGTTGATGCCGCTTCCGATTCATTTGGCACATTGCCTTACACAACGTCTGGCAGAAGTGAGAAAAGATGGAACTATTCCATATCTTCGTCCAGACGGAAAAGCACAGATCAGTGTAAAGTATGTTGACGGGCAACCAGTTTCAGTGGAGACTGTTGTTATCTCAACACAGCATGCTCCGGATGTTTCTCAAGAGCAGATTCATAAAGATGTCATTGCTGAGGTAATCAACAAGGTAATTCCTGCAGATATGATGCATGAGAAAACAGTGTTTCATATCAATCCGACAGGAAAATTTGTAATCGGTGGACCGCAAGGTGATGCCGGTCTTACAGGTCGTAAGATTATTGTGGATACGTATGGTGGAAGCTGCCCACATGGTGGTGGAGCATTCTCTGGAAAAGATCCGACCAAGGTTGACCGTTCAGCTGCATATGCTGCACGTTGGGTTGCTAAGAACTTAGTAGCTGCAGGTGCATGTGACAGAGCAACAATCCAAGTAGCCTACGCTATTGGTGTTGTTCAGCCAGTGTCAATTATGGTTGATACGCATGGAACAGGCAAAGTTACTGAAGAGAAGATAGAGAGTTGTATAAAAGAGATTTTTGACCTTTCACCGGCTGGTATTATTAAGTCACTTGACCTTTTAAAACCTATCTATAGAAAAACTGCAGCATATGGTCACTTTGGTCGTACGGAAGATAGCTTTACCTGGGAAAAGACAGATAAAGCTGACGAGATAAAGGCTTATTTAGGCCTTTAAATCTAGATGGGGGAAAAGTAACAATGTGTACATTTTCTCACTTAATAGAGAATTTTTAGCTACATTTAAAATTCTTCATTGTATAGTTACTTTTAATAAAAATTAGGAGAAGATAATGGCAGTAGTTATTAATGATACATGTATTAACTGTGGCGCTTGTATTGATGAGTGTCCTGTAGAAGCAATCGTAGATGAGGATGATAATCCAACGGGTGAAGAGATCTATTATGTTTACCCTGACAAATGTGTAGAGTGTGTTGGTTATCATGATGAGCCAGCATGTGCTACAGCATGTCCAACAGAAGGTTGTATCACATGGGATGCTATTGGTGAATCTCCAGAGCATCGTGAAGACATCACTGATGAGCAACGTTCAAACCATGAGCCTGTTGTAGAATAGTCTCTATAAAGGAGTGTTTTTAGCACTCCTTTTTTCTTCAAAATTACACTTCAATTATTCAATAATCATAAAATTTTATTTTTTAAACTAAAAAAGATGTTTTTTTAGGTATAATCCCACTCTAATTTTATATTTTCAGAGGAGATTTGATGGAACGTACACTATCAATAATCAAGCCAGATGCAGTTGCAAAAGGTGTTATAGGCAAAATTTTAGATCGTTTTGAAAGCAATGGTCTTAGAATTGCGGCTACAAAAAAACTTCAACTTTCACGCGCAGATGCAGAGGCATTCTATGCAGTTCATGCAGAGCGTCCTTTTTTCAACGATCTTGTTGATTTTATGATCAGTGGTCCTGTTGTTGTTTCAGTTTTAGAAGGTGAAAATGCAATGCAAAAGAACCGTGACTTAATGGGTGCTACAAATCCAAAAGAAGCAGAAGCTGGAACTATCCGTGCAGATTTCGCTGAAAATATAGATGCAAATGCAGTTCATGGAAGTGACTCTTTAGAAAACGCTGCTGTTGAGATTGCATTCTTTTTCGCAGAGAGAGAAATCTCTTAAGTAATTACCAATGAAGGTGATGCTTAGAAAAGTAACAAAGACACCGTTAGATTTTGATTTGAAATCTGATGAAATAACTTTTAAAGGTTATTTGGAGTATCATGGTGGGAAATTGATTTTGCTCAAAGCAAAGCTGGGCGGCTCACTTGAAAAGCCTTGTGATATTTGTGCAAAAGATTTTAAATTATCGGTTGATGAAGATGTAGAGTTCTTTATCAGTGATGGTTTATTTGAAGATGACGGCAGTATCGAGCTTGATGTTGTTGAATCTTTTGACGGATTTGCAAATATTGATGAGTTATTACACTCAGAGATAGAGCTTATCCGAAGTGATTATCACCGCTGTGATAGTTGCGAAGATAAAGATGAGTTTGAATTTTAATCAAACTCATCTTTAATGAAGAAAAGCGACTAGTCGCGTGAGCCTTCCGCTGAGGAAAACCCAGCGTTAGCGTAAGTGGCGGAATTACTTCCGACACTGTTTTAAATTAAGATGAAAGGATTCCTTTCATTTTATAAAATAAAATTAAAGGAAATAGATATGGCAGTACCTAAGAGAAGAGTATCTCACTCTCGTTCAGCAAAACGTAGAACACACTACAAAATTTCTTTAGCTCGTCCGGTTAAAGATAAAGATGGAACATACAGATTACCACACCACATCAACCCAACTACTGGTGAGTATAAATAATTAAATGGTAAAAATTGCAATCGATGCAATGGGTGGGGACTTTGGTCCCGAACCAATTGTCAAGGGAACACTTCAAGCACTCAAAAAGAAAAACTTCACACCTATTTTAGTAGGAAAAGAATCAGAAATTTTACCTCTGTTACCAAAACGTTATAGAGATAAGATTTTAATCGTTGAAGCTGATGATGTTATTGCAATGAGCGATGCTGCTACGGATGCAGTAAAGCGTAAAGAGAGTACAATTTTTAAAGCAGTTGAACTTGTAAAAAACGGTGAAGCTGATGGAGTTGTGAGTGCTGGGCACAGTGGTGCGACAATGACACTTGCTACACTTCGTTTAGGACGCCTTAAAGGTGTTTCTCGTCCTGCGCTTGTAACACTTATGCCGACAAAAACAGGACGCCGTTCTGTTGTTCTTGATGTAGGTGCAAATGTCGACTCAAAACCAGAGCATTTGGCAGAATTTGCCGTTATGGGTGGCTGTTATGCTGAAGATGTTTTAGGTGTTGCAGAACCATCTATCGGTCTTTTGGCAAATGGTGAAGAGGACTCTAAAGGAAACGAGGTCACAAAAGCGGCATTTAAACTTTTACAAGGTTATCGTGGCTTTAAAGGGAATGTTGAAGGTGGAGATATCTTTAACGGAAGCTGTGATGTTATCACTTGTGACGGCTTTATCGGAAACTTGGTGCTTAAAACAAGTGAAGGTGTTGCTTCTACTATTTCAATCCTCATTAAAGACTATATCAAAAAATCACCGATTCGTATTACGGGTGCACTTTTGATGCGTAAAGTCTTCAAACTGCTCAAAAAAGAGATAGATTATGCTGAAGTAGGTGGTGCTCCACTTATCGGAATTAAAGGGTGTGCAATTGTTTCTCATGGAAAAAGTAATGCAAAAGCGATTAAAAATGCTATTTTTCAAGCAATCGCCTATGTTGATACTGGTGTAAATGAGCACATCATAAACAGATTAGCTGAGCTAAAACAAAAGGATTAGTATGCCATATGCTGCATTTCGTTCAATAGGTGCTTATGTTCCTCAAAAAATCTTAACAAATGAAGAACTTTCTGAGATGGTTGATACTTCAGATGAGTGGATTACAAAACGAACTGGTATTAAAGAGCGACACATTGCAGCTGAAGATGAATTTACATCTGATCTTGGTGTAAAAGCGGCTTCTCAAGCGATAGAGAGAAGTGGTATTGCATTAGAAGAGATTGATATGATTGTTTGCGCAACAATCTCTCCGGATTATTTTTGTATGCCATCAACGGCTACAATCATCTCTACAAAGTTAGGCATAAAGAATGCAACTGCTTTTGATATCTCTGCAGCATGTACAGGTTTTGTCTATGCACTCTCTATTGCCAAAGCGTTTGTAGAGTCTGGAATGAAGAAAAATGTTCTTATAGTAGGAGCTGAAAAACTCTCTGCTATTACGGATTACAGTGACCGTGGTACTTGTATTCTTTTTGGTGATGGTGCGGGTGCAGCGGTTATCTCTGCAACAGATAAAAAAGAAGAGGGTATCACTGATGTCCATACCAGTGCAGACGGTGAGTATGCAGACCTGCTGATGACACCAAATGGTGGAAGCGGTTCTGCTCATGATGCATTGGACAAAGAAACTGCAGGATGCTATATGCAGATGAAAGGGAATGAGACTTTTAAAGTTGCTGTACGTACTCTTACAAATGATGTCAAAGAGATTTTGGCAGAGAACAACATCAAAAGTGAAGATATCAAACACTTCATTCCGCATCAGGCAAACTACCGTATTATTAAAGCTGTTGGTGATGCACTGAAAATGAGAGAAGAGCAGGTTGTACTTACTGTTGCAAAATATGGAAATACATCAGGTGCTTCGATTCCTATGGCCATTAATGATTTGTATGAAGCAGGTGAACTTAAAGCAGGTGAGATGATGCTTCTTGATGCTTTTGGTGGTGGTTTAACGTGGGGTTCAGCTCTCGTCCCATTTTCACCACTGAAGTAACATTTTTATCCAATTTCTGCGTTGGATAAAAGCTAAGAAGTATTTTTGTTCTGATTGAGCATTGTAAGTTTAGTTTCTAAACTCTCTGTTGAGTGCTTCAAACACTTTTTTATGAAACGCTTCTTCATTTGGAAGATCCAAACTGCTTTTACGTAACTTCTCTCCCCACATAGGGTTTGGAAAGTAGCTGTCTTCTTTGAAACGTGCCATGACATGAATATGCACACGGGGAAGCATATTCGCAAAAGATGCCATATTGATTTTTGTAGGTTTGTAGTATGAAAGCATTTCTTTTTCGATGATTTCATAAACTCTCCAGAGTTTTTTTCGCAATGCTTCAGGTAGTTCTGTGAGCTCTTTATAGGGCTCTTTGGTAAAGATTTTTAACCAAGGAACCTCCGCATCTTCTTTCTCTACATATAACTCTCTGTTTTCATATATAAGATATTGCATAAGAGTTTACCTTATTATTTTTTGTGTTATCTCAATTATAGCAAAATTTTAAAAGGTATGAGAGTTTTTACTTTTTTTAGTCTCTATGTCTGTTTCTGTTACCGCGATATCCACCGCCACTGCGATTTCTGTCGCGATTTCCACTTGAACGGTTTCTACTTCCACGGTATCCGCCACGGCTTCTTCCGCCACGGCCGCGTGAGTCATTACGTTTTGCGGCTCTCTCTAGAATAGCTTTGAGTTTATCAGCAGGAATACCGATGTTACTTGGTCCTTTGATATCTTGCTTGTCTAAGATCATAGAGATGAGTTTGAACATAATTGTCTCTTCATCGATATCTTCTTTTAAACGGTCAAGAACTTTATGCGCTTCATCATAAATCTTTTGATTTTCAATGTTATTGACGATATTTTCAACTGTGCTCTCACGCAGGTCATTTTTACTTGGAACAAAAGCGTGTTCCATTGAAGTACCAACTTTTTGTTTGATACGTTGCAGCTCTTTAAACTCTAAAGGAGTAAGCAGTGTGATAGCTTTTCCTTTTGTACCAGCACGTCCGGTTCTACCAATACGGTGAACATATGACTCAGGATCAAACGGAATATGGTAGTTAAATACGTGAGAGATATTGTTCACATGGATACCACGTGCCGCAACATCAGTAGCAACAAGTACTTTTACTGAGTTGTTTTTAAAACCTTTGATAACTGTCTCACGCTGACGCTGTTCCATATCTCCATGAAGGCCGTTTGCCAAGTAACCTGCATTACTCAGTACGTTTGAAAGTCTATCAACTTCAGATTTTGTTCTACAAAAAACTACCGATTTTTGTGTCTCTTCAGAGTCCATAAGACGAATGATAGCATCATCACGTTCATGTTCATCAATTACATAATATAACTGTTCAATATCAGAGTTTGTCGTTTCACCTTTTGTAATAGAGATAAACTCAGGGTCTTGAAGAATTCTGCTTGCAAGTGTTTTGATAGGTTGTGGCATAGTAGCTGAGAAAAGTAGCGTTTGGCGGTCTGTTGGAAGATAAGAGAAAATCTCATTGATATCATCCAAAAATCCCATGTCAAGCATCTCATCAGCTTCATCTAAAACAACCATACTTGGTTTGAAGTCGTTCAGCATACCTTTTTTAAGGATGTCTAACATACGACCTGGTGTCGCAACAACTACAGAAGCACCACGACCGATAAGATCAAGTTGACGTTTATATGAGCTGCCACCATACACAGTAACCGTTTTTACACCTAAGTTACGTCCGTATTTGAAAATCTCGTCACTTACTTGTGTTGCAAGCTCACGTGTTGGAGTGATCACTAAAAGCTCAACGGAACCGTCAAGTTTCATGTTGTTAAGGGCTGGGAGTGAAAAAGCAGCAGTTTTACCTGTACCAGTGTGTGCTTGGCCAACCATGTCTTTGCCAGCAAGTATTACAGGAATAGCCTGTGCCTGAATCGGTGAAGGAGCAGTAAATCCTGCGAATTTTATACTTTTGAGTATCTCTGGTTTGAGTCCTAAGCTATCAAAAGTGATAACTTCTTCATTTGTGTTTTCGTTTGTTTGTGCATTCTCTTGCATCAATATCCTTTAATAAGAGCCTTATGCTCTGTTATATATAAGGAGATGACGCTTGCATTAACTTTTGAAAATCTATCGAGGTCTATCAGGGCATCTTCCCCTTAAAATATTGGCGAAATTATAGCGAAATTATTCTAAGTTTTTATTAAAGTTATAAATATTTTAAATGGGTTAAGTTTAGATTGCTACAAAACGGCTATGATATTTTGCATATTGTCATATTTTATTCAGGAAAGAGCTTTTCTGTGTATAATTAGACTTCTTGTAAAACTCCTATACGACATATAGGATATAGGAGTTTTACAAGAAGTCTATAAAAAAAACTGGATGTATCTATGCAAGAACTCAATATCTATCTTATATCTACTGCTCTTTTAGGACTGTTTTTTATTATTAGTCTTTTTTTGTATCTCAAAGAAAAAGGTGAAAAAGAGAGATATAAAGGAGAAAGTAAGCAGTTGCTTGAAGCAATGGAGCTAGAATATGCAGAACTGCAAGAGCAAAACCAGACACTCCAGCTGCAAAATGCAGTACTGCAGAGTAAATATGAGAGCCAGATGCAATCAGCAGAGGAGAAGATAAAACTCTTACAAAATGCAAAAGATGAGCTCTCACGTGAATTTAAGAACCTCTCAAACAAAATTTTTGAAGATAAGTCAAAACAGTTTTCATCTCTTAATAAAGAACAGTTAGAGCTTCTTTTAAAACCTTTCCGTGAACAGATAGCAAATTTTTCCAAAGAAGCACGTGCGCAGTTTGAGGTGGAGCTAAAAGAGAGACACCTGCTTAAAGATGAGCTCAAACATTTAAAAGAGATGAACGCACAGCTTGCAGAGGAAGCCCTCAATCTCACGCGGGCACTCAAAGGAGAAAATAAAACCCAAGGAAACTGGGGTGAACTTGTTTTAGAAAATATTTTAGAACAATCCGGTCTGCGTGAGGGTGTTGAGTATGAACTCCAAGCCTCACGCAAATCAGAGGAGGGCAAAAGCTATCGTCCTGATGTTATCATCCATATGCCGCAAGAGCGTGATATTGTCATTGACTCTAAAGTATCACTTGCTGCATATGAGCGTTTTGTCAATGAAGAGAATCCGGAACTAAAACCAAAGTATTTAAAAGAGCATTTGACAAGTATTGCTTCACACATCAAAGAGCTGAGTGAGAAGAAGTATGAGCGGCTTGAAGGTATCAATACTCTTGACTTTGTTTTGATGTTTATGCCGATAGAGGGAGCTTTTTTACTTGCACTTGAACAAGACGGTGAGTTTTTTAAACGTGCCTATGAGAACAATATCTTGGTAGTTTCACCTTCTACACTTTTAGTGACTCTGCGTACAATTGAGCATATTTGGCGAACACAACGCCAAGAAGAACATGCAAAGCAGATAGCAAAAGAAGCAGAGGCTATGGTTGAAAAACTTGTCGGTTTTGTTGAAGAACTGCAAAAGGTGGGCACACATCTTGGTCGTGCTCAAGAGTCTTACGATACAGCAGTAGCAAGACTCCACACCGGTCGAGGCAATGTGATTCGAAGAGCACAAAACATTGTAAAGTTGGGACTGAAACCTAAAAAAGAGCTACCATTAAAAAGTGAGGAAGAGTAGATGCAGATAGAAACACGTTACAATTATGAAAAAATCTGGACGCTCACGCAGGAGCAGGATCTGCTAAAAATCATTGAAGAAGAGATCGGTGATGCTGAGAGTAGAGGTACACTCTCATATATCAAAGAGGCCATCAAAAATGGTAAAGAGATAACAGTGGGAAGCTGTAAGTTCCGAATGAAAAGAGAAGGATAAAAGATGTTGTATCAGCCAGATATTGCAAAACTGATTTTGAGAATTTCACTGGGAGTTTTAATACTGTTTCACGGCATTCATAAACTTATACACGGAATTGATGGGGTAAAAGCACTGCTTCTTTCAAGTGGGTTGCCACCTTTTCTTGTTTATGGAGTCTATGTCGGAGAGCTAATAGCACCGATATTTATCATACTAGGGCTCTATGCCCGAGTAGCTTCCGGTATTTTGGCCTTTAATATGTTTGTAGCGATCTATCTGGCATATGGATTTTCACTCAGTACCTCTAAGTTTGGCGGACTCTCCTGGGAGACGCCACTGCTCTTTTTTATCATGAGTATCTTAGTGATTTTACTTGGAAGCGGAAAGTACGCAGTCAATTCAAAGTAAGACTAGGGATGTCTTACTTTAATGGTTGAGTTTAAACTCCAACCAATAGCCAACATAAAGAGAATAACACCAAGGGAGGGTAAAATTTCATAGGCATTTAAAAGGTATACTAGCCACAACAGGATTGCTCCAAGTGGTGTTGGTACTCCTGTGAAATATTTTTCTACCTCTCCGGCATCTGCATTGAGATTAAAGTGAATCAGACGGCGAAGACCGGAAATCACATAGTATATGCTTACAACTGCTGCAATGATAAGCCAAAAACCATTTAGATTTGGTGCATACGAGGCTTGAAAAATCAGAAATACAGGAACAAGAACAAAACTTAAAAAGTCTGCAAAACTGTCAAGTTGCACTCCAAATTCATTCGAGAGTTTGTACTTTCTTGCGATTTTTCCATCAAAGATATCAAATGCACCCCCAATCCAGGCAAGAACGATGGCTACAGTAAAATTGTTTTGCGTGATGAAGTAGGTTGCCATAAGTCCCGCGGTAATATTTACAAAAGTAAAGAGGTTTGCCAGATTGAAATGAGAAGAGGGTTTCCATAAAAATTTCATAAAGTATTGTCCTTAAAAATATGTAAGAAGTCTATTAATGTCGAATTATAGCAAAATCAGATAAAATAGTTCAAAATAAAAAAGTCCAAATATTAGATAATGATAATATTTATCATTATTAAGAGAATTGTAAGTAAGATTCTATTATCATTAAAGAGTAGAAATATACAATTAAGAGTATAAGAGTAAAAATGAATAATTTATTGAATTGCCATAAGGGCTGTCAAGTAAAAGTAAAAAAAATAAATGCAGAATATAATTTAAAACAGCGTCTTATCTCTTTTGGTGTCATGAAAGGAGCTGAGCTTGAAGTTTTAGAGCATGCTCCAGGAAAGAAAACAATTGAGATTAAGATAGGGAAGATGCGTATTGCACTTAGAGCGCAAGAAGCGGAACTTATAGAGGTGGAGGAAGTATGAAAGAACATATTGATCCAAAAGCCTGTCCTATTATCGCAAATCATATCAAGGTTGCACTTGTAGGTCAGCCTAATGTCGGTAAAAGTATGCTTATCAATTCAGTGAGTAACGCACACCTGCATGTAGGAAATTTTTCCGGTGTAACGGTGGATAAGACAGAGGTACTGTTTGATTATAAAGATTACCATTTTACGGTTGTTGATCTGCCGGGGACCTATGCATTTACAGATTACACGATAGAAGAGCGGGTCACGCATGATTATCTCTGTGCGGAAGATTATGACATTATCATCAATGTCGTAGACTCAACAAATCTTGAAAAAAATCTCCAACTCACCTCTGAGCTTTTGACAATGAGCAAAAAGATGGTTATCGCACTCAATATGAGTGATGAGGCCGAGAAAGAAGGCATAGAAATTGATGCCACTTATATGTCTGAACTTTTGGGTATCTCTTGCGTGAAGGTCTCAGCCGCAGCAAAAACAGGCATTGAGGAGTTGATTGATACTGTAGTAGAGACATACACAGCACCAAAGAAAGAGCCAAAACTCATCTTTAGTGAGGCGGTGGAAGAGGAGATAGAGATTATCGTCTCCTATCTCAAAAAGCACAAATACAAAGCGGTAAATTCTTATAGAAACATTGCCATCAATCTTCTAAAAAACAACAAAAAAACTTATGAAAAACTCCATGGTGATCCGATCTGGACAGAGTTGCAGCCTATCTTAATTGAGGCATCCAAACATATTGAACTGCACCATGACACGGATGATATCAAAGAGGCGTTTGCCGAGGAGTATGCAGCATTTAACCGTGGGATTGTGACAGAAGTTGTCCGCCACAGTAATGATAAAAAAGAGGAGAAAACACTCACGGAGAAGATTGACAACATCTTAATCCATCCGCTCTTTGGCATCCCTATTTTTCTCTTTTTTATGTGGAGTCTTTTTCAGCTTACCTTTACAATAGGTAACATCCCGATGGAGTGGATAGATGGATTTTTCACATGGCTTGGGGATGTTATAGCTCCAACAATCAGCAATGATGATGTCCGCTCACTTGTGGTGGATGGCATCATCGGCGGTGTGGGTGCAGTTGTGCTCTTTACGCCAAATATTATTATTCTTTTTATCGGAATTGCACTGCTTGAGACGACAGGATATATGAGCCGTGTGGCATTTTTGCTCGATGGATTTTTTCATAAATTTGGTCTGCATGGACAGAGTTTTATCCCGCTGGTTACCGGTTTTGGCTGTTCAATTCCGGCATATATGTCGGCTAGAATTTTAAAAAATGACCGAGACAGACTGCTCACGCTCTTTATCATCGGTTTTATGTCCTGTGGTGCGCGTTTGCCTGTCTATGTTCTTTTTGCCGGAGCCTTCTTTGGTGAAGCAATGGCTGGAAATGTTCTTTTTACTATCTATATATCTGGGGCAATTTTGGGACTCATACTTGCAAAAGTGCTCAAGATGACAGCCTTTAAAGGTGTCGATGAGCCTTTTGTTATGGAGATGCCAAAGTATCGCCTGCCGGCACTCAAACTTATCTGGCACACAGTGCTTACGCAGACAATCATGTATCTCAAAAAGGCGGGGACTTTCATCGCCGGTGCTGCCATGCTGGTTTGGTTTTTGAGTAATTATCCGCACAATGAGACACTTGAGAGACTCTATGCCACCAAGATTGAAAAAGCAGTAGATGCAAAAGAGAAGCTTCATTTTGAAAATGAGCTTGCACAAAAAGAGCTTGAGTCAAGCTATTTGGGAAGAATAGGAAAACTTACAGAGCCGATTTTTGCTCCGCTTGGATTTGACTGGAAGATGAATGTTGCCCTGCAAACCGGACTTGCGGCAAAAGAGGTTGTGGTTTCAACACTTGGAGTGCTCTATTCAATCGGAGGTGATGTGGATGAGACATCCAAATCACTAGCGGATAATATCCGCCAAAATATTCCCTTTGCTTCGGCAGTTGCCTTTATCGTCGTTGTGATGACCTATCTGCCGTGTCTGGCAGCAACAACAGTCTTTGCCAAAGAGGCAGGTAGTTGGAGGTATGCAGTCTATCTCTTTATCTTTACATCAATTGTTGCTTATGTGCTGGCTTTTTTTGCTTATAGAATCGCACTCGTATTTAGCTAAATTAACTTATTATTAGTTCATACTTGTTAGAATAAACCAGAAGGAAAAGAAAAATGCAAAAAATATTGATGATTGAAGATGATTTAGAACTTGCAGAGATACTTACGGAGTATCTTGAACAGTTTGACTTTAAAGTAATAACAGAAGATGACCCGTTTAAAGCAGTGAGCATTTTAAAACTGGAGCCTTTTGATCTGGTAATACTTGACTTGACACTGCCTGGAATGGATGGGCTTGAAGTATGTGAAGCGATACGTGAGCGTCAAGATATTCCTATTATTATCTCGAGTGCAAGAAGTGATGTGACAGATAAGATAAAAGCGCTTGAACTGGGTGCTGATGATTATCTACCAAAACCTTACGATCCACGTGAGCTTGAAGCACGTATTCATTCAGTATTGCGTCGTTATGAAGCAAAAACCTCTGCAAAAGAGGAAAATAAAAGTGATTTTAAATGCGATAAATCAACAATGACGATTACATACAAAGGGCGTAATATTGACCTGACAAATGCAGAGTTTGGAATACTCTCTTATATGATAAGCAAGCAGGGACTTGTTGTCTCACGTGAGGACCTCATTCACAATGTAAACGCGATAAATGAAGACTCTTCAAACAAAAGTATCGATGTAATGGTAGGGCGTATTCGAAACAAACTAGGTGACAAATCACTCATAGAATCTGTACGTGGTGTAGGATACAAACTTCTTAAATAATGAAAAAACATGCTGTTTTAATTACTGTACTCTTTGCACTGACAGTCTCTTTGGTAAGTGTCAGTGCGATCTTTTGGGAATTCTATAAACTTAATTATCAACAGTATATCAATCACATTTTTACAAAATATACAGTAATTACACAGATATACAGAGAGCATCAGCAACGCCAAAGCTCCGAGATCATGCTTGAAGCCAATCTGGCCGTTTATGATCTTGAAGTCATTAAAGCAAAAACGCAGAAAAATAAAATCCTCTCGAAAAGTAAAATCTTAAAACGTGAAGGTTTTAAAAGTTTTAACACCTCTTTGATGATTAGTGAAAAAGGGATGTATACGAAAAATACGGTTACAAACCTTCGCGCTACGATGTTACAGTATAAGCGAAAAATCTACTTCTACATTGAAACACCAAATGGAGATATTCTCATTAAAGACAATGACCTCAAACCATACAGTTATATCAATATTCTTTACACCTATACAACTATTTTTCTTATTATCAGTCTCTCTTTTGTGCTGGTTTTACAAAAACTACGCCCACTGATCCGATTGCGAAAAAAGATAGCCCTCTATGGAGAGGGAAATATGAATGTCTCCTTTAAAACAAGAAGTGAAGATGAGATCGGCTCTGTTGCCAATGAACTTGAGTATGCGCGACGAAAAATCAACAATATCCTAGAGTCCCGCACACTCTTCTTGCGTAACTTGATGCATGAGTTAAAGACGCCTATCGCCAAAGGTACGATTGCTACACAGATGTTAGATTCTGAGAAACAAAAAGAGCGTTTTAGCTCTATATTCAAACGCTTGGAAACTCTTGTAAATGAGTTTGCAATGATTGAAGAAGTGACAAGTCTTGATGATAAAAAAGATTTTTCAGAGTACCGTCTAGTAGATATTATTGATGGTGCTATTGATATGGCAATGGTGGAGAGAGAGCGAGTGAGCGTTGAGGTACCGACTGATTTTAAACTACAGGCAAACTATAGGCTCTATACAACTGCTATTAAAAATATGATTGACAATGCTATGAAATACTCGACAGATTCCCATATAAAAATTCTTATCAATGAAAAGGGTGAACTCTGTTTTGAGAGTAAAGGGGAGTGTCTGCAGCACCCACTGCAGTACTATATTGAACCTTTTACAAAAGAAAATCCTTCCAAGAACAGCTTTGGATTGGGTCTTTATCTAGTTGACTCAATCTTAAAAGCGCATGGACAGGTTCTTGCCCATGAATATGAGAATGGGGTTAATCGCTTTATCTTCGTATAAGGAATTTTAAAAGAACTCTAGTGTAAACTAGTATAATGAATAAGCTCCTCTATACTGGTATAGCAATCTTTTTTGCTTTCTCTTTTTTTGTTTTTGGTTGGTTAAGCCATAGTGCATATATGCCGGGTAAACGAATTGAAACATCATCATTGCTTGATAAAATTAAACAAGAAAAGAGATTAAATGTTGTTTTGCTTAATGCCCCTTCTACGTACTATATTGGAAATGAAGGACCACAGGGGTTTGAATATGATCTCTTAAAAGCATATGCGGATCATTTGGGTGTAAAGCTCAACATTATCCCCGCACATACGGTCAAAGAGGCACTACGTTTAAGTAGTAATCCAAATGTTCATATCACATCCGCTTCGTTGGCAAAAACACCAAGCAGAGAAAAACTTTATCACTTTGGACCATCCTATTTTGAAGTGCAAGAACAGGTCATCTGTAATCGTGGCATGCTTGGCAGTTCAAAATTTCCAAGAGATGTGGAGGACTTAGAGGGTCTTACAATTATGGTAGGAGATGATACCAGCTACAGTGAAACACTCAAAAAACTCAAAGAAGACGGTTTTGATATCAACTTTACAACAAGTTCAGAGTATTCAACGGAAGAACTTTTGGAGATGGTTGCAAAACATGAGATAGACTGTACTGTAGCAGATTCAAATATCTATGCACTCAATTTGAAGTTTTTTCCGGAAATTGCCCTTGCTTTTTCTATCAGTGGACGGGAACAACTTGCATGGCTGTTGCCAAAAGATGCAAAAAAACTCGAAGCAGATATGTATGCATGGCTCAATGATTTTAATCAGCGAGGCAAAATTACAGAGCTCAAAGATCACTACTACTCCTATGTCCTCTTTTTTGATTATTACAATACAAAGATGTTCTATAAACGGTTAAAATCGAGACTGCCAAAATATAAAAAGTATTTCAAAGAAGCAGGTACACGTTTTGGAATTCCATGGACGCTTCTGGCATCCGTCTCTTATCAAGAGTCACACTGGAACCCACGGGCAAAAAGTTTCACAGGTGTACGTGGACTGATGATGCTTACACGTACAACAGCAAAAATCTTAGGCGTGAAAAACAGACTTGATCCAAAACAGAGTATTGTAGGTGGAACAAGACATCTCAATCAGATGATAAAACTGGTACCAAAATCTGTTGAGGGTGAAAATAGACTTAAATTTGCACTGGCTGCGTATAACATAGGAATGGGGCATATCAAAGATGCTCGTGAGCTTGCTAAAAAACTGGGGCTCAATCATAATATCTGGAGTGATCTGAAAATCGTTCTGCCACTGCTTTCTCAAAAAAGATACTACAGAAATTTGAAGTATGGATATGCCCGTGGTGCAGAACCTGTGAAGTATGTAGAAGCGATTTACAACTATAAAGATATTTTAGAGAAGTATGAAAAAGAGAAAGCTTTAGAGAAAGAGAATCCTTCGCCAGCGAAAAAAGTGCTTACTAAGAAGAAAAAAAGTGTGAAAAAGAGCGTTTCAAAGAAGAAATCTACAAAGAAAAAAAGTAAGAAAAAGACTACAACAACAAAGAAAAAATCTTAGTTGTTGTTTCCAAGTTCACTTAAAAATGTTTCCATATCATATTTGACTCTATACTCTGGCGTCATGATATGGATGAGGATATCACCTAAATCAACAACAATCCAATCTCCACTCTCATCAACATTATTGAAATTCTCAGCAGGCTTGAGAGCTTTTTTGAGATGGTCAAGCAGTGCTATCGTATGTTTTTGTCCAAGTGATGATGCAATGATCGCATAATCAACAAAATAGTTTTTATCACGCAGATCAAATACCTCTATCGCTTCTGCTTTGTTCTTATCTAAAGTCTCTGTAATCTTTTCAATTCTTGTTTGCATTGTGTTCCTTATAATATTGTGCAATCTCATGTGCACATTTTTTTGGTAATTTTGAAATATCTAAATTCTTTCTCAATTCTGAAGAAGATATATCCTCATCAATTTTGAGTTGTATGAAATCTTTTGGTATCTTTATATCATCACGAGTTGCGACAATAAAAGTGACTTTGGCTTTAAGCTCATCATATTTATGCCATTTATGAAGTGAGGACAAGTTGTCCGCACCAATTACTACATAGATCTTGTCATACTCTTTAAGCAGGTGATTGACACTCTCAATAGTAGGAACTTTTTTCTTTTTATCTACTTCGTATGAATCTATCTCAACATTTTCATACTCTGAAAATATTTTTTTAAGCCACTCTAGACGTAACTCTGCCGGAGTTGTAAAACTATCTTTAAATGGATTGAGATATGTTGGCATTACAATGATTTTATCTAAAAAATCTAGATTGCTTAAAGCTGTTACAATCGCTTCGTGAGCGATATGTGGAGGGTCAAATGAACCTCCATAAAGTGCTATTGTTTTCATAAGTACCTATCCAAAAATAAAACCAAATAACAGAGGCTTAAAATGATGCTTAGTACAAGGTGAAACTACGCAGGAGCTACTAGTAGCTTCAAGTGGTTTTAACGCAGTAATAGGTATCATTTTAAACCTCCCTACGGGCGATAAGAAAAAGGTACATCTGACTTCGTTAGATTTTTTTGCATTAGACTAGCTAGTGCTGCAAAAAATCTGCCTTGCATCTATACCTTTTTCTTATCGCTGTTAATTGATTTTATTTTTGGATAGGTACTTTAATACGAATTATAACTAATTTTGGATAAAATTACTGAATTTTTTACTATTAGGATATAGAATGGCACTCAAAATTGCAATAAACGGATTTGGTAGAATAGGTCGTTGTGTTGCTCGTATTGCAGCAAAGCGAGATGATGTTGAGATTGTAGCTATCAATGATATGGCTAGCATGGATATGATGCTTTATCTACTTAAAAATGATTCAGTTCACGGAACATTTGATAGTGAAGTAGAGCAGGTAGATGAAAACTACATCAGCATAGATGGAGAGAAAATTAGAGTATTTTCTGATAGAGACCCGAAAAATCTCGGCTTTGCTGATTGTGGTGCAGATATGGTTTTAGAGTGTACGGGTGTATTTCTTACACAAGAGTCCGCTCAGGTTCATATTGACAATGGTGTCCAAAAAGTTCTTTTTTCTGCTCCTGCAAAAGACAAAATCACACCAACATTTGTTATGGGTGTAAATGAAGAGAAGTATGACGGACAAAAAATTGTATCAAATGCTTCATGTACTACAAATTGTCTTGGTCCTGTTGCACGTGTTCTTGATGATGCGTTCGGAATTGAAAAAGGTTTGATGACTACAATCCACTCGTATACAAATGATCAAAACATCCTTGATGTAAAACACAGCAAAGATAAGCGCCGTGCCCGTGCAGGTGCTATCAATATGATCCCAACTACTACAGGTGCTGCAAAGGCTATCAGTCTTGTACTTCCTCAGCTTGAAGGAAAACTTCATGGTCAGTCAGTTCGTGTACCGACTCCGGATGTTTCTATGGTTGATTTAAATGTCGTTGTAAGAAAAGGGACTACAAAAGAAGAAGTAAATGCAGCATTCAATGAAGCAGCAGCAGGTCGCCTTAAAAATCTTCTGCTTGTAGATAAAGATATGAGAGTATCACAGGACTTCGTTGGTTGTGAGTACAGCTCAGTCGTTGCAGAGGACCTCACGCAGGTAATCGGTGGTGATATGGTAAAAGTGATGGCATGGTATGACAATGAGTGGGGTTACTCTATGCGTCTTTTAGACATGGCTCTACACATCTCAAAATAGGAAAGCAGTTTGGAACTACTACACTTAAAAAAGTTAGACCTCAAAGATAAAAAAGTTTTTATTCGTTGTGATTTTAATGTCCCTATGGATGAGTTTGGGAATATCTCTGATGACAGAAGAATCCGCTCTGCCATTGCTACGATTAACTACTGTTTGGATCTAGATTGTGCAGTAATACTTGCTTCTCACCTTGGTCGTCCAAAAGGTGAAGTAGTTGAGAAGTACTCTTTGGCACCGGTTGCAAGAAGACTACAGCAACTCCTCAAACGTCATGTAGAGTTGGCTCCTGGTGTTGTTGATGATGCAACACTCAAAATGGCACAAGAATTGCCGCGTCATGAAGTACTTTTACTTGAAAACCTGCGTTTTGAAGCAGGTGAGACCAAAGATGACAAAGAGCTCTCACGCAAACTTGCTTCTATGGCAGAGTTCTATGTCAATGATGCTTTTGGTGTCAGTCACCGTGCACATGCTTCTGTTCATGGGATTACAAAATTCTTTGATAATGAACACAAAGCTGCAGGATTTTTGCTAGAGCGTGAGATCACCTTCTTTGGAAAGCTTATTAACAATCCTGTGCGTCCTTTTGCTGCCATCGTTGGTGGAAGTAAAGTGTCTGGAAAACTTGAAGCCCTTGTTAACCTACTGCCAAAGGTAGATAAAATCTTCATCGGTGGTGGGATGGCATTTACATTTTTAAAACAGATGGGTTATGATATTGGGGCATCTTTGGTTGAAGATGAACTCTTACAAGAGGCACAAAATATCATGGATGAAGCAAAAAAACTCGGTGTAAAGTTTTACCTTCCTGTAGATGTTATTGCAGCTGAAAAGTTTTCTGAAGATGCGGTTAGTAAGATTGTAACGGCTCAAGAGATTCCAAATGGATGGATGGGACTAGATATCGGTCCTGCAACTGTACGACTTTACCGTGAGGGTCTTAATGATGTGCAGACTGTTCTTTGGAACGGTCCAATGGGTGTTTATGAGATGGAAAAATTTGCCCGTGGAAGCTCTAAGATAGCACACTTTGTAGCAGACTCTTATGCTACAACTGTTGTTGGTGGTGGTGACACTGCAGACCTGGTTCAGCGTGTAGGTGTTGATGATGAGATGAGTTTTATCTCTACAGGCGGTGGTGCATCGTTAGAGTTGTTAGAAGGTAAAACACTTCCTGGTGTTGAACCGCTTATGGTAGAAAAAAGCGAAGAGGAGTAAGAGATGATAATTGCAGCGAATTTAAAAACAAACCTATCGCGCCATGATACGGCTCTCTATATAGAAGAGTTGGAGAAATGTGCACAAAAAAGCGAGCAAGAAGTTTTGGTTTTTCCTGCAATCTCATCACTGGACAGTTTTTCTACAAAAGTCGAGGTCGGTACTCAAAATGCTTATCCGACAGTAAATGGTGCCTTTACCGGTGAAATTGGTCTGGAGCAGCTCAGTGAGTTTGGTATCAAAACTATCCTTATCGGTCATAGTGAAAGACGCCATATCTTAGGTGAGTCTCAAGAGTTCATCGCTAAAAAATTTGACTACTTTAAGAAAGAGGGTTTTAAGATAGTTTACTGTGTCGGTGAGCCAAAAGATGTGCGTGAGGCTGGTAAAGAGCAGATGCTGGACTATATCTCTGCACAATATGCAGGCATAGATACATCGTATGAGAAGCTCATTATCGCATACGAGCCTGTTTGGGCGATAGGTACCGGACTTACACCAACACTCGAAGATATCGAAGATATTCATACAGAGCTCAAAAAGAGATCTCACGCACCACTATTGTATGGTGGCAGTGTAAAAGTGTCCAATGCAAAAGATGTTTTGGCACTGAATAATGTAGATGGCATCTTAGTCGGGAGTGCAGCACTCTATGTTGAACATTTCTGCACAATGATAGAGTATGCAGATGAACTAGAAAAGCAAAATCTTATGAAATAATAAGAGCGTAAAGTGCGAGAGCTTCCCGCTGAGGGAAACATAGTGTTAGCGTAAGAAAAGGAATTACTTCCTTTTCTGTACTAAATAGATGGAGGGGTGCCCTTCATTTTATGAAATAAAATTAAGGAGAAAAAAGAGATGATAATGAAAGGTAAACGCGGTCTTATCGTAGGATTGGCAAATAACAAATCAATCGCATATGGAATTGCAAAAGCATGTCATGAGCAGGGTGCTGAAATGGCATTTACATATTTAAATGATGCACTAAAAAAGAGAGTAGAGCCGATTGCTAAAGAGTTTGGAAGCAGTCATGTATATGAACTTGATGTTAGCAATGAAGAGCATATGGCAGGTATAGCGGCAAAAATCGAAAAAGATTTCGGAAAGATTGACTTTCTTGTACACTCTGTTGCTTTTGCTCCTAAAGAAGCACTCTCTGAGCCTTTTATGAAAACAACAAAACAGGCATTTCAAATTGCGATGGATATCTCTGTATATTCTCTTATTGATCTGACAAACCGCTTAGAGCCAGTACTAAGTGATGATGCATCAATCCTTACATTATCATATCTTGGTGGACCAAAGTACATCGTAAACTACAATGTAATGGGTGTAGCTAAAGCAGCCCTAGAATCAACTGTGCGTTATATGGCAGTGGACCTTGGGAAAAAAGGTCAGCGTGTAAATGCAATTTCAGCTGGACCTATCAAAACGCTTGCAGCTGCAGGGATCGGTGATTTTTCTCAGATACTCAAATGGAATGAGACAAATGCACCACTGCGTAAAAATGTAACAATCGAACAGGTTGGAAATTCAGCTATGTATCTTCTTAGTGATTTAAGCTCTGGTGTAACAGGTGAGACACACTATGTAGATAACGGTTATAACATTATGGGTATGGCAATGGCTGAGACAAATGAAGAGGGTAAAACTATTCTTGCATGGGATGCAAGATAGACTCTAGAGTTACTTTCCTATAACAGGAAGTGACTCGACTTGCTTAACATGAGAGCTGTTATAATCATTTGGTTTTGCTCTCATATAGGCAGAAGCTTTATCAACATACTCCTGTAAAGTAAAGTTTCTATCCTCTTTATCAACAAAGTGTGATTCTTGAGTCTGCTTGACTGAACCCTCTGCTGTCCTCCCTTTTTTCTCTTGCATATATTTCTTTTGAATCTTTTTGTCTTTTGATATTGTCGGCTCCCAATCCTCTTTGAGCCAAGAGTCAAGGGATTTCTGCATTGCTCCCTCTTTTTTTCCTGCATTTGAATTACTTATACTGTTTAAAGCAGAATTTTGTGACGGTGCTACTTTTGATGAAGAAGAAGCACAGGAACTCAGAACAAAAGCTAACAAGAGTGTGTTTGATATTATAATTAGTTGTTTCATATGGGAATTATAGCCAAAAAAAAGATAAATAATGTAAAATTTATGTAAAGTTAAGAAAAGATTATGTTATACTGCTTCTGAAATTTGTAAAAGGATAAGGAGAATATATGAAATTTACAAAAATGAGTTTAGTAGCAGCGCTACTAATTGGTTCAAGTGCGTTTGCTATCGATAACGTTAAAGTTAGTGGTGATGCTAAACTTTACTATGCAACTGATGATGCAAAAACAGATGGTATTAGTAGTGTTACAACAACTGCTTCTGATAGCTTGTTTAATGCTGGTTCATCTGCTGGTCAAGCTGCATTGAGCCTTGGAATTACTGCTGATTTAACTAAAAATATCTCAGCTGGTGTAAATACAACTGTATTGACTACACTTGGTCTGCAAGGTCAACTTGTTAATAATGTGTGGGAAGGAACAGATTTAGTTTCTGATTCTTGGATTGTTGATGAAGCATGGATTGCTGCAACTGTAGGTAACACTACAGGTAAAATTGGTCGTATGAAACTTGACACACCATTAGTATTTACTGAGACGTGGTCAATTGTTGAAAATACATTTGAAGCTGCTGTAGTAATTAACCAAGATATTCCAGATACTACTTTAGTAGGTGCCTATGTTGGTGGTTCTAATGGATCAAGTCTTTTTAATGGAAATGGTACAGGGACAAATGCACCTGTTGGAATAGCTAATAGAATTCAGAATAATGATGCAAGTTATGATGGTAGTACGTTTTCTCAATTTTATAATGGAGCATTCGCAGCAGGTATCGTAAATAATTCTGTAAAACCATTAACTGTTCAAGCATGGTATTATGATGCACCACAATATGTTGATGGTTTCTGGTTACAAGCTGATGTAGCTATGGAAGGTATTTCTGCTGGAGCACAATATACACAAATCAACTATAATAAGAGTAATAATTTAGCAATTACAGCTGATTCTGATAATGATGCATATGCATTCAAACTTGGTTATGAAATGAAAGATGTTTTAAGTGCAAGTGTTGCTTACTCTCAAACAGGTAAAGAAACAAAATCAGGTTTCGGACTTGGTGCAGCACAAAATCTTGCAACTTTAGGTAATAATGCTCAAACTAAACTTTATACTGAAGCTTGGTGGAATTATGGCTATGTAACTCGTGCAGATACTTCAGCTCTTAATGTTACTGTAACTGGTAATGCTGCTGGTATTGATTTAGGTGCATACTATACACAAACGAACTCAGATAAAAATGGCGGAACAGCAGAACGTCCAGATATGAAAGAGCTTACTGTGACGGCAGGTAAAGCATTTGGTCCTTTAGATGCGAAATTAGCATATATTTATACAAAAGCTGATGATCAAAACATTAAAGTTGGAGCTACAAAAGGTTCAGCTTATAATACTATCCAAGCATACTTAACATTAAACTTCTAATCTAAACATTAGACTAGAAACTTTAACTATCTCCCCTAGAGGGAGCTAGTTTCCCCTCCCAGTATAAAAATCACAAACTCCTGAAAAAACCAACTTATGTTATAATACTTTTATGACAAAAATAGATACCCTGAAAAATATTTTACAAAAACGATTTGATAAAGTTGAAAAGCACTATATTGCTCTTTCTGAATATAAAACACTCATCGATGAGATGCAGGAAAATAACAATATTTATGAGCCCTTTATTTTTAATACTCTCAACCCACAACAACGCGCAATCTTAGATGCCTACCTGAAACGTTTTGCATCACTGCAGGATTTTCTGGGTGCTAAAATATTTCCTCTTCTGTTGGAGGTAGCAGGTGTCCATACTAGTAAGATGAGTGAGGTACTCTCTTTGATAGAAAAAGAGGAGATCATAGACAGCATTGAGAATTGGATAGAGCTGCGTGAGGTAAGAAATGAGCTTGAACATGATTATCCACAGGAGCTAAAAGATGCACTGGATGATTTGAGATACTGCATAGAGAATTTTACCAGACTTGAAAACTATTATAAAAAGAGTCTGGACTTTTATGGATGCTACAGATGAGACTCTCAGAGAAAGTAAAACAAAAGATTACTCAAACTGTTCATAGAATATTTGGTGATGTTGACATCTACCTCTTTGGCAGTCGTGTAGATGATACAAAACGAGGCGGAGATATAGACATCGCTCTTGATATGAGCCTATCAAAAGATGAATTTCGTAAAAAAAAGACAAAATTTTTTACTGCTTTGATGCAAATGGATTTTTTTTACGATGTGGATTTGGTACTTATGGGTACGACAGACAAACTTTTGCGTGATGAAATCCGAAAAAATTCGATTAAGCTGTAATCCCAATTGGTTTTGAACTTATGTTATAATATCTTATGGTAAGAATAGATGAAATTCAAAAAATTATTGCAACTATAGATGAGGTAGAATTTGCATATCTTTTTGGTTCTTATGCAAAAAAAACGCAAAGTGCTAGAAGTGATATTGACATCGCAGTGTATCTAAAAAAACAATACAACCATTTTGATACAAAATTAAAAATTCACCATAAATTAGAAATAAATTTACATAAAGATATCGATCTAATCATACTAAACAGTGCCAAAAATTTCACTCTTTTAGAAGATATTTTTAATGAAGGTATTGTCCTTAAAGAAGCAAAAAATGATGAACGCCTACTCTTTGAACTCGCTAAAGAACATGAGATACAAGATTATAAAGTTTTTAAAAGAATGTTAGATGTTGCATAAGATAGAGCAAAAAATTATTTCTATTGAAGAACTACTCAAGATTTTAGAAGAGTTGAAAAGTGATTGTAAAGAGAGATTTTTGAGAGATAAAATATATCAGGGTGCTCTGCTGCACTATCTTTATCTTGTCTCTGACAGCTCAATTGCATTGGCGGAGATGATGATTAAATATAAAAATTTAAGAAAATCAAACAGTTATTATGAAAGTATAGATTTACTTGGAGAATATAATCTTATCCCCGCTGATTTTGCTTATGATTTTGCAAAAATTGCCTCATTTAGAAATTTTTTGGCACATCACTATGAAAGAGTTGATTATAAAGAGATATGTGAGAGTACACTTGCAAAATTAAGCGATATAAGAGAATATCTCAAATATATACGAAAAAGTTTATAGCAGAGTTATGGTGTTATTTTTAAAAAAAATTGCTTACATATTTTTTATGCTTCTTTTGATATCTGTCATCTCTTTTTTGGCAATTCACTCAGCACCAAACTCTTTTTTTGGAGCAGGGGAGCTCAATCCAAATATGACAAAGGAGGCTATAGCAAAACTTAAAGCTGTTTATGGACTGGATAAACCACTGCTGCAGCAGTATTTTGACTGGATGAAAAATATAGTGACACTCAACTTCGGTATCTCTTTTGTCAGTGGGCAGGATGTAAGTTCTGAGATATTAAAGCGTTTGCCTGTCACACTATGGATGAATATCATAGCACTTATAAGCGTCTTTGTGCTTTCGCTCTATCTTGGCATTAAAGCAGCGCTCAATTATGAGCAAAAGAGTGATTATCTCATCCGTCAGCTCTCTTTGGTCTCTTTTTCGATGCCTAGCTTTTATCTCGCACTGCTTTTTATCATCTTTTTTTCTATCAAGCTCTCTTTGTTCCCCATAGCAGGACTGCACTCTATAACACCAAAAGAGGGTTTTGCAAATATAATGGATATGGCATGGCACTTGATACTGCCAATAGGGGTAATGATATTTGTAGGACTGGGAAGTATGATAATTTACATACGCTCTTTGACCTTGGAGATACTCAAAAGTGATTATTACACCTTTGCACGCTCACGCGGTCTCACGCAAGCCAAACTGCTGCGCTATTATATTTTGCCAAATCTTATGCCGCCTATCATTACACTGCTTGGGCTTTCTCTGCCGGGGCTTATTGGTGGAAGTGTTATTTTGGAGTCTATCTTTGGTATTGAGGGGATGGGACAGCTGTTTTATATCTCGGCACTCTCACGAGATTATCCCATCATTATGGGAATACTGATGATAACAGCCTTTCTAACTCTGCTTGGTAATATGTTCGCAGACCTAGTGCTCTTAAAACTAAACCCTTATATGAACAGGGCTTAGTGCTTATTAGCTAAAGAGTGCTTCAAGTGCATCTACTCCATCTTTTTTCTCTTCAATCTCACCATTTTCATTGGTTGTTTCATCACTCTCTATAAGCTCTATCTGCATATCTGTTAGCATTGATGCTAGACGGATGTTGATGCCGCTTTTTCCGATTGCTTTACTTTTTTGGTCAGATGGAAGTGTAATGATCGCTTTTTCATTCTCACCTTCTTCATTTTTGACAATCTCTACGTGAGAGATGATAGCCGGACTCATGACACGTGAGACAAAAAGCTCAGGAATGTTCGTGTACTCGATACAGTCGATATTTTCACCGATAAGTTCTGCACTTACAGAGTTGATACGTACACCTTTTACACCAACAGTAGCACCAACAGCATCAACTTGTGGATGTGTTGAGAGTACTGCTACTTTTGCTCTCTCACCCGGAATGCGAGCTGATTTTTCGATGATAACAGTACCGTCTGCGATTTCAGGTACTTCAAGCTCTAAAAGTGCTTCTAAGAACTTCGGTGATGTACGTGAGAGCTCGATTGAGATGCCATGCTCTTTGTCCATATTTACACGGCGAACAACCGCTTTGATATGATCACCCACTTCAAAAATTTCACCTTTGATACGGCTTTTCATCGGTAATACTGCACGAATCTCATCGACTTCGATGTACGTTGCATTTTGTGCATCGACACGTGTCACACGCCCGCTTACAAGTGTGCCTACTTTTGATTTGTACTTGTTATAGACTTCATCTTCTACAAGTCTTTGGATGTGATACTCGATCTCACGGTGAAGTCCTGATGCCGCAGTTCTTCCATAATCTTCGAGGTCATGATCAATTTGGAGTTGGTCACCCAGCTCTACTTGATCATCATACTCTCTGGCATCAGTGATTGAGATATATGCAGGTGCACTCTCTTCATCTTGCAGTCTCTCATCATCATCTGCAACAACTGTAATAGTTTGAACGATTTTTATATTTTTTGACTCTTCATCTACCACTGCTTCAAAAGCAAAGTTTGGATCGATGACTCTTTTTGCGGTCTGGATAAATGCAGTCTTTAAAGCTTCTAAAACTTTTTCCGGCTGGAGCCCTTTTTCATGACCGATTGCTTCTGCAATGTCTAATATTTTTTCCATAGTTATTTCCTTAAATTTTAAGAAATCTTTCTAACAATGATAATTCTTTGGGGGATTTCTTATTGAAGTAAGGTATTATACTTAAATTCTGCTAAAAACATCTTTAATCAGCTTTTTAGTAGAATTTAAGTATAATGCAAAACTTTTAAAATAATGCAAAGGAAACTACCTAGATGGATTTAAAATTAGCTAGAACAGATTTAGATGCGAAACCAAAAAAGATTGATTTGGCAAAGATTGAAGAGAAAGTTGCAAAAGAAGAGAGTGTGATTTTTTACTTCGACAGAGAAAATTCTCACAAAGATTTACTTGCACTGCAAGATCACTTTGAAGAGCAGGGTAAAAGTTTTTACATGAGTGAAGTGAAGTACGGATTGTCAGATAATGACTATATGTACCAAGTTCACATAATGAGCTAAGACGGAATATCTATGAGTAAAAAACTTTTTATTGAGACACTCGGCTGTGCGATGAACTCACGTGACAGTGAGCATATGATAGCAGCGCTCAAAGAGAAAGAGGGCTATGAAACAACAGATGATATGAAGAGTGCCGATCTGATTTTGATTAACACTTGTTCAGTCCGTGAAAAACCTGTTGCAAAGCTTTTTTCGGAACTCGGTGTGTTTAATAAAAAGAAGAAAGAGGGTGCAAAGATAGGTGTATGCGGTTGTACTGCTTCACACCTTGGTGATGAGATCATTAAACGTGCTCCTTATGTCAGTTTTGTATTGGGTGCCCGTAATGTTTCAAAGATTACAGAAGTACTGCATAAAGAGAGAGCTGTTGAAGTTGACATCAACTATGATGAGAGTGAATTTGCTTTTGATGATTTTAGAACATCACCCTATAAAGCCTACATCAATATCTCCATAGGCTGCGACAAACAGTGTACCTTCTGTATCGTTCCAAAGACGCGTGGTGAAGAGATCTCCATCCCGGATGAATTAATCGTGCGAGAAGCGCAGCGTGCAGTTGACAATGGTGCAAAAGAGATATTTTTACTCGGGCAAAATGTCAACAATTATGGTCGTAGATTCTCTTCAAGTGAGCATGAAAAGGTAAATTTTACAGAGCTCCTTCGCCGTCTTTCAAAGATAGAAGGGCTTCGCCGTATCCGCTTTACTTCTCCACACCCTTTTCATATGGATGACGAGTTCATCGAAGAGTTTTCGAGCAATCCGAAGATATGTAAGTCGATGCATATGCCACTGCAGAGTGGAAGTACAAAAGTACTTAAAGATATGAAACGCGGCTACTCTAAAGAGTGGTTTTTAAACCGTGTAGAGAAGCTGCGTTCTCACTGCCCTGAGGTAAGTATATCTACCGATATCATCGTTGCATTTCCCGGAGAGAGCCAAGAAGATTTTGCCGAGACGATTGATGTGATGAAACAGGTGAAGTTCGATCAGATATTCTCCTTTAAATACTCCGCGCGTCCTGAAACAGAAGCACAGCATTTTAGTGATGTTGTAGATCCGGAAGTGGCATCTGAGAGACTTTCGTACCTGCAGACACTCTATACAGAGCTGCTTGATGAAAAGAGCCAAAAACAGATGGGTAAAACCTATGAAGTCTATTTTGAAGAGCTTAATGCAGATGGATATGTCTCAGGAAGAACAGATAACAACCTTGTTGTCAAAGTAAAAGGTTCAGAAGAGTTGCTTGGTGAGTTTAGAGATGTGAAAATCACAAAGATTGGACGAACGATTTATACAGGTGAGATTCTTGCTTAAAAAGTTCAGCCGCTCTTTGGCTCTACTTCTTGTCCCTTTCATCGGCTCTTTGGTCATTCGTTTTTTATATCTTACAAACAAAAAAAACTTTCATGCACCAGAGTCCATAACGGACGAGCCTGTTATTTTTGCCTGTTGGCATGGAGAGCTTTTAATGCTTCCTTACCTTTACAAGTACTATCGTAAGAAACCGCACGCAAAGGTACTTATCTCTCCACATTTTGACGGAGAGCTTATCTCCCGCACTATCAAATACTTTGGGCTTGGAACACTTGCAGGCTCATCTGATAAAAATCCGGCACGTGTACTTATTCAGGCTATCAAGACCATTAAAGAGGGGTATGATATAGGCATTACTCCTGATGGTCCTAAAGGACCTCGCCATGAAGTAGCTGACGGTATCATTGTGATGGCACAGAAAACAAAAGCCAAAATTGTTCTTGTCGAGATAAAGCCGACAAAGTTTTGGCAGCTAAATTCATGGGATAAGTTTACAATTCCCAAACCTTTTGGTATACTTAACTATTATGCAAGTCCTGAGATAGACATCAGTGGCATGGAACTTGAATCTGCACGGAAATTGCTCAAAGAGGGGTTACTCAAACATGAATGCTAAAATATTCTTTCCTTTTGTCGCTCTTGGTCTTATAATAGTAATGGTTGTCTATTTTTTGATTAATCCTTCGTATGAAAAATCCTTAGAAGCAAAATACTACTATGAAACTGGAAAGTATCAAAAAGCATACGAACTTGCAAATGAAGCCTTTAGTATAGATGTTTACAATCGTATGGCATCAACGATTATGGCACAGTCTAAGACATCTATGAAGTATAAAAAGTATGTGGACCAGGCAAAAGAGTATCTGCGTGAGATAAATACCATAGCATCCAAGCAGAGTATATCAGATGCTGACAGAGCAAAGATAAAACTTATGAGTGAGATAATGGTGGACTCGTATGTGAAACTTGCTCCTAGTGTGATTACAGATGAGGCTTTGGTAAAAGAAGCAGCGACTTACTACAAAAACTTTGAGCAACTCCTTGAAAAAGTCAATAGATAAGAAAAGAGCGGCTTTTTTAGATTATTTACAAAAACAGCGAGGGTATTCCAAGCTCACTGTTAAAAGCTACTCAGAAACTTTAGAAGAAGCATTTAAGCACATCGAAATCATTGATGAAAAAAAACATCTGCTTTTTAATCTGATGCCGTATCGCATTCACATCGCTTCACTGAATGCAAAAACAATTTCAAAAAAACTCAGTGCTATAAGAAGTTTTGTCAAGTATCTTAATGATAACGGTACGGAGGTACTGTTGCGTGCCGATGAGAGTATAAAAGTAGCAAAAACTCTGCCAAAACCGGTGTCACACGAGCATATTATGGAGGCATTAGAGAAGGCAGAACTGCAGGAAAAACTTGTTGTTTTGATGCTCTATACTTTAGGACTGCGTATCTCTGAACTAGCAACTCTGAAAGTAGAAGATATCAATGGTGAGTGGATTCGTATTATTGGAAAAGGTAATAAAGAGAGAGATATTCCACTTCTTGAGAGTGTAAAGAAATTAATTGATGAATATTTGTCAGTTTTTATGGTAAAAAAATATCTTTTTGAAAAAAATGGCGAAAGATTAAGCGAAAATAGTCTAAGATATATGATAACTAAAGTCTTTGGTCGTGTAGCCTTGAGCGTAACACCACATCAACTTCGTCACTCCTATGCTTCATCACTGCTAAACAGTGGTGCGCCGATTGTCGATGTTAGTGAGTTGTTAGGTCACTCTTCTATGGCTACAACACAAATATATACGAAATTAGGTAGTGCATTGAAACAACAAAATTATGACAAAGCACATCCCCTCTGTAAGGATGAAAAGTAGTGCTTGCTAAAATTTTTGAAGCTTTATATCTGAAAGTTTTTGTCAATATTATTGTCAAGCGTGCATCAACTGTTGTCTATATAGAGTTGTATTCCAAAAAGGGTAGTGCTGATAATATTCATGCAGAGTTTGAGACTACACAACTGGATGAAAAACTTTTAGAGTTTATAGAGAGCTACGTCAGAGAGTCACCTTACTATTACATCGCTCTTTTAGACTACTCCAGCTTACAAGGTGCCTTACCGACGTGCTCAAAAAATCGACTGCCATACTATTATGATCTGAGTAATTGTGAATATAAGTGTTATAATGGAAAGTGGACCTACTATACATCAAAATCAGAACTCTATGAGATAGAAAAAACCTATAAAGAGACAGGAGTAGATTTTATCTTCTCTCCATTTGTTGTACTTGCCAATTTTTTCAAAGATAAGATAAGTGGAAATTTAGCACTCTATGCACTTGTACAGGACAGCTTTATCTCCATAGCTGTTTTTGAGAATTCAAAACTGCTGTATGCTGAGCATATGGATATGCAGACAACTAGTGAAGTGGATGATATTCTTTTGACAAATGATATTGAAGATGAAGAAGTTCTGGACCTTGAGATGGATAGTGGCATTGACTTGGAAAATATTGATGTTGATGATACTGGGGAGGCTCTGGAAGATTTAAGTGATATAGAGGATTTAGATGCGATTGAAGAGATTGAAGAGTTTGATGAATCTAAGGACGTTGAAGAGGAGTTCTTAGAAAGTGATGATGTTTTACAAGAGGCTGATGACGGAAGTTTTAATGAGGACTATCAGCGTTTTTCACTTATTCAGACATCTGTCGCTCATTTTTATAAAGATGAAAAGTATGAGAGCACTTTTTTAGAAAATATGTATATCGCAGATGCGGTTGGCGTGAGCAGTGACTTGAAAAAGTATCTTGAAGAAGAGATGTTTTTAAATGTCTACATCAGACATACAGAGATAGATACGGAAATATGTGAACTTGTAAAAGAGGAGCTTGGTTTATGAAATACAGCTACATAAAACCACGTAAAAAGGCCCCTTTTACTACGGATGTACAGCTTATTGTTACATTTTTTTCAATTACCATCATTATGCTACTATCAACATATGCATTTTTACTCTTTAAAGATTACTCTTTTGTCAATGAGAGAGAGACTTTGGTACAAAACCGCATAGATTTGGAAAAAAACATAGAAGATATGGATAGTAAAATTGCCTATATTAAAAAGCAAAAAGCACTCTCAGAAAAAGTCTTTACACAAAATATGGTGCTCAAAGACTCGATTGCCAATCTTTTTGATCTCGTACCTGAGCGTATAACACTCTCACGTGCAGAGCTTTTACAAAACGGTCTGATTTTGTATGGTGTAACGCCGAATAAAGATGTATATAACTTTATGTTGCAAGCACCACTGCGCTCGATTTTTCAGAAGACATATACAAGTTTTTATCCGACAGATAGTGGTTGGTTGCATTTTGTCTCAACAAACTATATCAATGAAGATGAAAGCGAGGAGTTAAACAGTGAAGATTAATATATCGCGTCATCAGATCTATATACTGCTTCTGTCTTTCTTTCTTTTTCTGTTTGTCTTGATTTTTTCTTTTGGACTTTTGATACCGGAAGGTCAGGAGTATCGCCTCAAACGAACAGCACTGAAAAAAGAGCTCAAAGAGTACAATCAGTATCAAGTTTTTCATAATGAGACTTTGGAAACACTTAAAGAGTTGCAGAGCAAAAACAGAAATATCATTACAGCATTTGACAGACCTTTTTCACCAGAACGTTTTGAGAAGCAACATAAGTCACACTTTTCATCGCTGACGATCTCTAAGATCCAAAGAGCAAAAGATGAAGAGGGTTTTAGTGTTTATGAAGTCAATACTACTTCACATATCTCTTCACCGACAAACTTCTATGACTTTTTAGATGCACTGAACAAAGGCGACTGGATAATCGGTGTCAATTTTCCTATTAAATTTGTGCGTGACGGGGAGATGATAAAATCATCTTTTACAATGAAGGTCTATGCCAATAATAAAGACAAGAACTCTTCTGCTTCTGTATCTTCTGCCAAATAGCCTCTGAGCTTTGGTTCTATCTTTAAGAGACGCATGCTCTCTTTAAATGCTTTTGTCAGATTTTTTGCTTCTTGGTAGGGTGCGATACAGATATACTCTGCTACTTGTGTGACAATATATTTTCGTCCCACGATAACACTCTCTTCCTCTTTTAAGAGTTTTCTCTCTTCGTTTGTTATGATATGGCCGATGGATTTGAGATATTTGTCAATATGATAAATATCACAACGTTTATCCTGATGCCTGAAGCAGGCGAGCTGATTGATTTTTTTTATTTCAGTCTCTTGTATAAGTTGCCCTCTGTCTTCATCAAGATAGGAGAAACTTTTTTTAATGCCTGAGAGATATTTCTCTAAAAGTGGTTGTGCGTGAGCTTTTCGAAAGTAGTTTCGACTATATTTTTCATCTCTGTTACTTTCATCTTCAAAATAGTGTAGATTGTTCTCTTTTAGATACACAAGCAGCTCCTGCTTTTCAAGGTGCAGGAGTGGACGGATCAGTCTGTAATGCTCACGCAGCTCAATCTCCCGCATACCACTAAGCTCTACACAGCCGGCACCTTTACAAAACTGCATCAAAAACCACTCAAACCTGTCTCCTAAATGGTGGGCAGTCAGAAGATTGTCATAGTTATGTGAGTTAATAAGCTCTTCAAAAAACGAGTAGCGTATCTCACGTGCCTTTGCTTCAAAATTACTATCAATTTTAGCAGCAGTTTGAACATGACACTCTATATTGTATTTTTTAGCTAACTCTTGGGCATAAGCAATTTCTTCTTTACTTTGCTCACGCAGACCATAATCAACAATGGCGATATCAAAAGGAATCTTGTTTTCTTGCAGGATAAAAAATAGAGCTGTAGAGTCAACTCCAGCCGAGAAGGCTAGAAGGTTTTTCGAAGTTTCTAAGAGTGCTTTAGTCGTCTTTTTTAGCATTATCTACGGTTGCTGTTAAGATATTACCGACAAGTTCTGTGATTTTTGCTTCGTACGCTTTTCCAAACTCAAGCTCACTTGCATCATCTGTACGGTCATTGACATAGATCTCCCCATCGATCTCCGGAGCCCAGCGAAGTTCACGTGCCGAGAGTAAGAACTCATGTTCATCACTCTCACCATCAATGACAATCTCACGTGTTTTTCCAACTTCTGCTTGAAGTGATTTCTGTGCAGACTCAGCTGCGATATCACCTAAGATTTGAGCACGTTTTGCCTTTGTCTCATCATCAATCTTCTCTTCCATAGCATAGGCAGAAGTTGTCTCTTCATCAGAATAAGAAAAGACATTGATTCTGTCAAAACCAAAAGAGCTCGCAAAGTCACACATCTCTTCAAACATCACATCACTCTCATGGGGATGTCCAACGATAAAGCTTGTACGTACAAAAGAGTTTGGAAGAGAGCGCATGAAGTTGAGCAGCTCAAGCGTCTTTTCTTTGCCAAAACCACGCTTCATAATGCGTAGCATATCGTCATTGATGTGTTGAATCGGCATATCGAAGTAGTTTTGAAAAACTTTGCTTTTTGCAATGTTTTGTAAAAGTTTTATAGTTGTTGTTGAAGGGTAGAGGTAAAGAATTCGTGCACTTTTTACTCCTTCAATCAGCTCAATTCTCTGGATGAGCAAAGAGAGACCGTCTGTTACATTCTGGTCACGCAGGTAAGAGCTTGAATCTTGGCTTACAAATGAAAAGTCCCAATACCCTTTTTTCACAAGCTCTTCAACCTCACGTGCAATGGAATCCAGGTCACGAGAGTGCAGTTTGCCTTTAAAAGAAGGAATAGCACAAAAAGAACATGTCTGATTGCACCCCTCTGAGAGTTTAATATAGGCATGATATG
Source organism: Sulfurimonas sp. NWX79 (assembly GCF_039667035.1). Taxonomy (NCBI): domain Bacteria; kingdom Pseudomonadati; phylum Campylobacterota; class Epsilonproteobacteria; order Campylobacterales; family Sulfurimonadaceae; genus Sulfurimonas; species Sulfurimonas sp. NWX79. The sequence goes on along the minus strand of NZ_JALCZL010000010.1, from coordinate 19,418 downwards.
TTGACCCCGTCACTACACGCTCTGCACCGTCAATAAGATAGACCTCTTCTGAAAAACGGCTCTTTTTCTCGACCAAAAGTTCATCGATTTTGTCGTAATCTCCAACCCCTGTAAAGATATCTACTTCAGGAATCTGCTCCATCAATTCATCTTGATAACGCTCAGATAGGCATCCCGCCATTACAAGAAGAGAATCTTCTTTACGAGTTTCATGCAGAGATAGCACAGTATTTAGAGATTCCTCTTTTGCTGCATCGATAAAACCACAGGTATTGACAATGATAACATCTGCATCTTCATTATTGTCTGTCAGTTCAAAGTTTTGGAGTTTTCCCATCATCACTTCGGTATCAACAAGATTTTTCGTACATCCAAGTGAGACGATATGGAGTTTGTTAGCCATTTTTCTTCTTTTTTAATTATTTGTGCAATTATATCGTATAATCTCTTTATGAAAAACTATGATGTACTTATTTTAGGTGCAGGTGCCAGTGGGCTTATGTGTGCTGGAAATCTGCCAAAACGACTCTCTGTCGGCATAATTGATGTCAATACAAAAGTGGCAAGAAAAGTAAAAATATCGGGTGGTGGCAAGTGTAATATCACAAATACGCATGTTAGTGTCAATAATTTTGATGCCCAGCAGCAGTTTTTAGAGAGACTTTTAAAAAAGTTCTCTCGAGATGATCTGCTTGACTTTTTAGAGAGAGGACGTATTGAGCTAGAGCTTCGAAAAGGAAGATACTACTTTTGTAAAAAAAGCTCTGATGAGATCATTAATCTTCTGCTGCGTCATGCAAAGTATGCAGAGATAATTTTAAATGAAAAGATTTTAGAGGTAAAAAAGAGCGGAGATAGTTTTGAAGTTCTTACAGACAGGGGTGTTAAAAGAGCGAAAAAAGTAGTAGTCGCAACTGGAGGAGAGAGTTTTAAAAATATAGGTGCGAGTGATATCGGCCTTAAAATTGCAAAAGATTTCGATATCAATGTTCAAAGATTTGAACCGGCTTTAGTAGGTCTGACACTGCAAAAAGAGCAGTTTTGGATGAAAGCACTCAGTGGACTCTCCTGTTTTGTGGAGATAAAAGTAGCAGATAGAGTTCTACGTGAGGAGATGCTCTTTGCACATAAAGGTATAAGTGGACCGGCGGTTTTGTCTACTTCACTTTATTGGAAAAAAGGGGATATCAGTATAAATTTCTTAGTAGATAAAGATATAATCTCTTTAATAAAAAAGGGTGGAAAGAAACTTGTATCATCTGTCATTCCTTTGCCAAAGAGATTGTCTAAAGCACTCTTAGAAGCCATAGAGTTTAAGGATAAAGAGTGCAGTAAAGTTCAAAGTGAAGAACTTGTAAAGCTCACGCAACTTCATAACTATACTTTTGCACCTGCGGGAAACTTTGGTTTTTCTAAAGCTGAGGTGAGTCGTGGAGGTGTTGTTACAGATGAACTGGACATTGAAACATTAGAAGCAAAAAAAGTCAAAGGGCTTTATTTTATAGGTGAAGTTGTCGATATAACGGGAGAGCTTGGTGGTTATAACTTCCAATGGGCGTTTTGTAGTGCCTATGTTTGTGCAAAAGCAATAAAATAGGTATAATAAATAAAATTAAAAAAAGGAAATCTACATGAAAAATAGATTGACTAAAGCAGCTTTAGCTTTAACTTTACTAAGTATACCAGCACTATCAATGGCGGATGAATATAATTCACTTTTTGGTATAGAAGGTGGATATAGCAATATTAATGTTGAAACTGCAGGTGCTGGAAGCGTAAAGATTCAAAAAAATGGATTTGGTAATGTAGGGCTTAAACTTGGTGCTGAATCTGAAAATTTTAGAATTTTTTTGAGTGCAAGATATTATGATGCAAAAGACTTCAACAAATTAAATACAATTGGTGGAGAGTTCCAATACAAGTTTAATTTTACAAAGCGTGCTAACTTTTTCTTGGGTGCAAATGCAGGAAAAGCATATATGAAAGTTGCTACAAATGGTACACAGCCTTCGGTAGATACAAGTACAGGATATCTTGGAGCAGATGCTGGCTTTAATATCCATGCGACAGAGCTGATAGATCTGGAAGTAGGTGCTAGATATATGAGTCTTGATAAAAAAGTAACACAGGGTGCATATACATATGATTTCAGTTCATTAACAACTGCATATGCAAGTATCATCCTTAAATGGCAGATGGATTAATTAATTATTTTTCATAATGAGTGTAAACATTGCACCTTTTGCAATGTTTTGCACATGTAATTTTGCAGACATTTTCTCTGCAATCTGCTTACTCATATAAAGACCTATCCCACTTCCTTTTCCTTCTGGTTTTGATGTTACATTTGCTTCAAAAATATGTGGTAGAATCTTCTTGGGAATACCTCCTGCATTGTCACGAAATTCAATAATTGTTTCATCTTCATTTTGTGTTACAGTAATAGAAATTTTTCTCTCTTTTATATCGTTTTCTATAAAAGCATCTTTTGAGTTGCTAATAAGATTGAGTAAGATGTGTTTAAACTCATTTTTTATTACTTTTATTGAGATCTCTGGATCGCAGTGAACAGAAAGTATGATGGAGTCTTTCATAAGTTCATCTTTTACAAGAAGTTCTACTGATGCTATAAGATCACGCAGCTTTACCTTTTCTGGCTCTTTGTCCGGCCTGAAAAAAGAGCGAAATTCACTGAGTGTTGTCAAGAGATGGTTTATCTGAATATCCATATCCTTTTTATACTGCTTGAGATATTTATCGGACACGAAGCCGTCTTTTTCTTCTAAAATAAGAAGTTCATTGAGCATCGTAATGGCATTGAGCGGTTGTTTCCACTGGTGAGCAACTGCATCCATCATCTCTCCAAGAACTGCATGTTTTGCTTGTTGTACGAGCATCTCTTGATTCTCTTTTTCAAGTTTTATTCTTCGTCGTATTTCTCGTTTAAGTCTCAGTGTCCAAAGTAAAACAGCGGTAACTATTAAAAAAGATATAATGGCTACCTGCCAAATCATTTTATAGTCAATTTTCTCTACATATTTATGTGTAATCCAATTACTGAGAATCGCTTGCTTTGTCGGCTCATCAAGAGAGTCAAATGCTTTATTTAAAATTCCCACGAGAGGTTTGTCTTTTGGATTGATTGCAAATCCAACCTGTGTAGTAAATTCGGTTTTTCCGACTATCTGTACATTGGAGAGTTGCATTGCATGAATAGCGTAGGAACCAAGAGCCATAGTTACAAGCATAACATCATATTTTCCAGTGGCTATGGCTTCAAGTCCTTCTTGAATATTTCTGACTTTATAAAAGTGGATGTTTTTATATTTCTCTTCAATCTTGTGGACATAACCATAATCTTTTATCATGACTATTTTTTTATCTCTCAACTGTTCGATATTGTCGATGTAAGAGCTTCGTGTACGCATGATAATGACAATGGAGTTTGATAAGAACGCTTTTGTAAAGAGATAGTTTTTGCGGAGGTAAGAGTCTGTTGTCTCCGTTAGCATATCAACTTTTCCACTTTTGAGCATTTCAAGTGACTCGTTCCATGATGTAGATGGAAGTACTTTGAACTTGAGACCGGTATTGGCCTCTATTACATTGAGACCATCAGAAATAATACCAATATATTCGCCCTTTTGTGTAAAAGCTTCAAAAGGCAACCAATCCGGGTCACCGGTATGTTTTATCATCTTGTGTTGTTCTAACCAAGTCTTTTCTTTATCGTTGAGCTGTAAAGAAATGGATGAAAAGAGTGTTGTAGAAAAGAGAGCACAAAGAACAAGCCAATGAAAAATGTGCATACCTATACCTTTTTGTTTTTTATATCATAACATAGTTTTGTTACCTGCTTTGTTATTGACTATAAAAAGCTATAATTTTATCAATGAAAAAAGATATAAATTTTGAAGTGGTTTCACCCTACGAGCCAGCAGGTGATCAGCCACAAGCCATAGAAAAACTAAGTCAAAGTATCCTTGATGGGAATCGTTACCAGACACTTGAAGGTGTAACAGGCTCTGGTAAAACACATACGATGGCGCGTGTCATTGAAAAAACGAAACTGCCAACCATTATTATGACGCATAATAAAACACTCGCAGCACAGCTTTACTCTGAGTTTCGTCAGTTCTTTCCAAACAATCATGTGGAGTATTTTGTCTCCTACTATGACTACTATCAGCCTGAAGCTTACATTCCACGTCAGGATCTTTTCATTGAAAAAGATTCAGCTATCAATGATGAACTGGAGCGTCTGAGACTCTCAGCTACGGCGAACCTGCTTAGCTACGATGATGTTATTGTCATTGCTTCAGTTTCTGCAAACTATGGTTTGGGAGATCCCCAGGAGTATCAAAGTATGGTACAGTCTGTAGCAGTCGGTGATGAGATAGGACAGAAAAAACTACTGCTTCGACTTGTAGAGATGGGTTACTCACGAAATGATAGTTATTTTGACAGTGGGCACATCCGTGTCAATGGTGAGAGCATTGATATCTATCCGCCATATTTTGAACAAGAGGCGATTCGTATAGAGTTTTTTGGGGATGAGATAGAAGCGATTTATACCTTTGATGTGATAGATAATAAACGACTTGAAGATCATAAAAAGTTCACTATCTACTCAACAAGTCAGTTTACCGTCTCAAAAGAGAAGATGGCAGTAGCAATCAAACGTATAGAAGATGAACTTGATGAGCGGCTTGCATATTTTCAAAAAGAGGGAAAACTTGTAGAATATCAGCGTCTCAAGCAACGTGTTGAGTTTGACTTAGAGATGCTCCAAACTACGGGAATGTGTAAAGGGATTGAGAACTATTCCAGACTGTTAACCAACAAAAAGCCGGGAGAGGCTCCTTTTACACTACTGGATTATTTTGAAGTGCGACATAAAGATTATCTGATAATTGTTGATGAGTCGCACGTATCATTGCCACAGTTTCGCGGGATGTATGCAGGAGACAGAGCTAGAAAAGAGGTACTTGTTGATTATGGCTTTCGTCTGCCTTCAGCACTTGATAACCGTCCTTTAAAACTTGAAGAGTACATCGAAAAAGCACCACATTATCTTTTTGTCTCTGCTACACCAAATGAGTATGAGTTAGAGAGAAGCGCTGTAAAAGCAGAGCAGATTATTCGTCCGACCGGACTGCTTGATCCTATCATTGAAGTAAAACCTGTAGATAATCAGGTTGAAGACATCCATGATGAGATCAAAAAGATAGTTGCAAAAGATGAGCGGGTACTTTTAACGGTGCTGACCAAAAAGATGGCAGAGGCTTTGACAAAATACTTGGCAGATTTAGGCATCAAAGTGCAGTATATGCACTCAGATATCGATACCATAGAGAGAAATCAAATCATACGAGCTTTACGTCAGGGAGAGTTTGATGTGCTTATTGGAATTAACCTTCTGCGTGAGGGTTTGGATATTCCGGAAGTGAGTTTAGTTGGGATTTTAGATGCGGATAAAGAGGGCTTTTTGCGGAGTGAAACAGCACTGATTCAGACTATTGGACGAGCTGCAAGAAATGAGAATGGTCGGGTGATTTTGTATGCAAACAAGATGACGGGCTCAATGGAGCGTGCTATTGAGATAACGAAAAAGCGTCGAGAATTACAAGAAGCATTTAATAAAGAGCATGGTATTATGCCTAAGACAACGAAACGTACACTTGATGAAAATCTGAAGATTGAAGATGCAGGCGGACTCTATGAAAAACATAAAAAAATGGATAAAATGCCGGCATCAGAGAAAAAGGCACTTGTAAAAGAGTTGTCATTAAAGATGAAAGCAGCAGCCAAGGAGCTTAATTTTGAAGAGGCAGCACGACTTCGTGATGAAATAAAAAAAATAAAAAAACTGTAAAAGAGCAGATTGAAAAATAAGGATATAACAGGAATGGAAGATACATTTAGCAACTTGGTAACCTACGGATATATAGGTCTTTTTATCTACTCACTTGGTGGTGGATTTATCGGGCTTGTGGCTGCCGGAGTGCTTAGTTTTATGGGAAAGATGGATTTAACAACTTCAATAGCTATCGCATTTGCCGGTAACGCTCTGGGAGATATCATGCTTTTTTGGCTGACACGTTATCAGAAATCTATGATGATGAAAGGGCTGCGTAAACACAGAAGAAAGTTGGCACTTTCGCATATGTTGATGAAAAAACATGGTGACTGGGTGATTTTTATTCAGAAGTTTATCTATGGTTTGAAAACTGTAGTACCGATTGCCATTGCACTTACAAAGTATGACTTTAAAAAGTTTGCGATTTTAAATGTTTTTGCAGCAGCTATTTGGGCGCTTGCTTTTGGGCTTTCTAGTTACTATTTTGGAGCGGCTCTGAAGTCTTTTGCTATTTATATCAGTGAAAACAAATGGCTTGCACCTGTGATTTTACTTGTAATCGGTGGGAGTGTTTGGTTTTATTTGGAAAAAGCTACGAAGAAAAAGGTGAAAAAGTAAGGGTAAACCAGAGAAAATTATTTCTCTAGTTTTGGTCCTGCTGCTGAGAAGTCAAATTCACTCTCTGCATCTTGGTATTTTTTGAAGTTTTCTATAAACATCTTTGCAAGTTTGTCACGTGTTGCATCAAACTCTTCTTTGTCTTCCCATGCATTACGTGGGTTAAGGATGTCTGGATCGATATCTCCGAGTGTTTTTGGTACATGAAGACCAAATGTTTTTGTAGTGCCAAACTCACTCTCTTTGATAGTTCCATCAAGGATTGCATTGATACAAGCACGTGTATCTTTTATACTCATACGCTTACCAACACCATATCTTCCACCGGTCCATCCTGTGTTTACAAGGTAGACACTTACATCATGCTTGTCAATCTTTTCACCTAAAAGTTTTGCATAAACTGTTGGATGCAGTGGTAAGAAAGCCTCTCCAAAACATGCTGAGAACGTTGCAACAGGTTCTGTGATTCCGCGCTCTGTTCCTGCTACTTTTGCAGTATATCCACTTAAGAAGTAGTACATTGCCTGCTCACGTGTAAGTTTAGATACCGGTGGCAGTACACCGAAAGCATCTGCCGTTAAGAAGATAATGTTTTGTGGATGACCTGCCATAAGGTCTTCTTTATGATTCTCAATATGCCCGATTGGATAAGATACACGAGTATTTTCAGTTTTAGAACCATCCTCGTAATCTACTTCACCGTCATCATCCATAACAACATTTTCTAGTAGGGCACCTTTTTTAATCGCTCCATAGATTTCAGGCTCACTTTTTCCATCTAGGTTGATGACTTTTGCATAACATCCACCCTCGAAGTTAAATACCCCATGGTTATCCCAACCATGCTCATCATCACCGATAAGTGCACGGTTCGGGTCAGTAGAGAGTGTTGTTTTTCCTGTTCCGCTAAGACCAAAGAAAAGAGCTGTATCACCCTCTTTACCAACGTTCGCAGAACAGTGCATAGCAAGTTTACCTTCTAATGGTAGCCAGTAGTTCATCATAGAGAAGATACCTTTTTTCATCTCTCCGCCGTACCAAGTACCACCGATGATAGCCATGTTGTTTTCAATGTCAAACATTACAAAGACTTCAGAGTGAAGACCATGTTCTTTCCACTTTTTATCTACTGCTTTACAAGCATTAAGTACTGTAAAGTCTGATTTAAACACTTCAAGTTCTGCTTCTGTTGGACGGATAAACATATTTTTTACAAAGTGTGATTGCCATGCAATTTCTGAAATAAAGCGGATCGATCTTTTTGATGCAGGAGATGAACCACAAAATACATCTGTTACATAGAGATCCTTTCCAGAGAGTTGATTACGAGCTACATCTAAAAGCTCATTGAATACTTCTTCACTTACTTTTTGGTTAACATCACCCCATGCGATATATTTGTTTGAAGGATCGCGGTAAACAAAATATTTGTCTTTTGGACTTCTTCCTGTAAAGATTCCCGTGTCAACTGCTGTTGCACCTTTTTTAGTAAGTTTTACTTCACCATTGTCTAGTTCATGTTGAATCAACTCGTCATAACTAAGATTATGAAAAACCTTACCGACATTTTTAATTCCAATATCTTCTAATTCTGTTACATTCATGTTTTACCTTCGGGGTAATATTTATATGGATACTTTCAAGCATCTTCTTATGAGTGAAATTATACTACGTCTATACCTAAATTAAAAGTAAAATTTTGAGAATATTGCAATATTTTTCAAAAGAAAATAGTCATTGAAAAAATCTTTAAAAAAGAAAATTACTTTAAGGAATTTGTGCTAGAATTTCACTCATTAAACAATGTTCGGGTAGCTCAGGGGTAGAGCACTTCGTTGACATCGAAGTGGTCGGAGGTTCAAATCCTCTCTCGAACACCATAATTTACAGATGCCAAAGATTTTGGGTATTCTCTCTCCAAGCATAACTTCTCAGCATAATTCGTGATCGTTTCACTCTCTATTTTTTTTGCAGTGGAAAAATCTCTTTTACCATACATCTCTTTATCTAAAATATTTAAATCAATCAGTTTTTTTGTGATGGCATCAGCCATAGTAAGAATGGAAGATGCCTTGACAATTTCACAACGTGCATATCGTTCTCCTTCAAAGGAAACTTCTGAAGCTCGAAGTGTAGCATCATCACCCGGAATTTGCTGTGCTCCATAAAGAGGTTTGGAAGCGACTTTTGATGCTTTAAAAGCCGGCATAAATTTTGAGATATGCTCAATTGCCCGTGTTGTTCGCTCTTTTGTCACAGAAAATTTCCAGCCTTTATCAATCTTTTCTATAAACTTAGATTCGAGTTTTGGTTGTGCACTGAGTTTTGAGCTTTTTGCCAAACCATCTTCAAAGAGTGTGATTTCTTTTGTCATTCCATGGAGCTGAAAATAACCGTTTGGATAAGGGGTAAACTGTGCCATGCCGTTTGGAGTACCTCTTTTCCCATAGAAGATGATTTCCGGCCAGACTGTTTCATTTGTCTCCCATTTTGTAACATAAGCCGCTTTAAATTCAACCAGACGTTCTCTTTTGATACCAAGCATATCATCAATAACACCACTCTGAAATCCTGCAGCATTGATAAGATAATCAAAGCGTTCATTTTCGATAATAAATGAGTCTTTCTTTTTGATGATTTCTTTTACAAAAGTGTTTGTTTTAAGCGTAACATTCTCTTTTTTCTGTAGTGCTAATGAGCTGTTTGCCGCAATACGAAAAACATTAAGCCCATACTCCTGTACCAATATCAGAGGAAATTTTATCTTTGTTAAATCAAGGTTTTTGGCAATGGGAATAAGCCAGTCATCCAACGTTTCAGGATGCTTTTTAACTGTTTCTTCTCTTAGTTTTTCAACTTCTTCTTTACCAAAGAGCTTATAGTACTCTTCACTCTCTCCAAGGACTTTATTACTTTCATCTTTTTGTATAAGAGATGCATACTCCTTTTGGAGTTTCTCAAGCCTTGAAAAAAGCTCACATGGTTCTCCTGTATCTGTTGTGGGTATGGCAATAACAGTAGGACGAAAATCGATTGCGTGAGGATAAAATCTCAAAAGCTCTATGGATTGTTTGAGCAATTTTATGCACTGTGCATCATCTATCTCTCTATAGAGATTACCTCCCGCGTGAAGATGACACATTGGAGGGCCGCTTACAAGTGAACTGTTTTTTTCAAAAAGTGTAATCTCAAGAGGAAACTCGCTAAGGTAAAGTGCAACGGAAGCACCGGCAATTCCTCCTCCAATAATGGCAATTTTTGCTTTGTTCTCTTTTGACATTGTTATTTCTCTAAAAGTGTTGTCAAATCTGCAAATGTATCAATAACAGCGGAGGGGTGATAAGTGCGGATATCTTCACCGTAATTATATCCATAGCTCACGGCAATACTTTCAACTCCCGCATTTTTTGCAGCTAAAATATCATTTTTTGAATCACCTATCATAAGAGTTCGCTCCTTGGCAACTGCTAACTTTTCACAAATATGTAAAAGAGGAAGTGGTGATGGTTTTTTCTCTGGCAGTGAATCTCCACCAAGTAATAGTTCAAAGAGCCCTGAAAGACCAAGTCTTTCTAAAATTGGTTCGATAAAATCATAGGGTTTATTGGTCACAATTGTGAGTCTGTATCCATCTGCTTTTAATTTTTGCAGTGTTTGTGCCACGCCATCATACATAACTGTTTTATTACAAAGCATCTCTTTATACAAAGAGAGAAAAAGAGAGAGGGCTTGAGTAAATTCTGTATCTTCTTGAAAATCGGATATGTCATTTTTCCCTAAGAGAGCTCTTTTTACTAAAGTTTGTGCACCATTTCCTACCCAATAACGTATAGTATCTTCCTCAAAAGGTTCTTTGTTTATCTGTGTAAGCATTTTATTGAGTGCATCAGCCAAGTCCGGTACACTGTCTATCAAAGTACCGTCAAAATCAAAAATGAGTAATTCTTTATCTGTAAATTTCATAAGTTGATTATAACACAGGAGATAATTTATTTATGATTATTATTAGTTAGTATTATGAAAGTTTAAGAGGAAGTTAAAATATTTGGTGGAGACGTCCTGAACATAACCACCATTATTTTATGGGATTAAATCAGTGTTGTTTTAAATTGAGCCCCCTAATCAGCCCCCAAAAATTCTAGTTGCCTGCTGCAAAAAGAACTGGCATTAATATAATACTGCAAGGATTATATCTTATTCCTTATATTGATTATTTCATCTAACTCTCTCGTAGCCAACTCTAAAACACTTTCAACAGAGTAAAAAGCATCTCTTATATAGTCCTCGTTCCAGGTACTTGAGTCTTTTAACAAGTCTATTAGTACCATAGCACCTCTAATATATACCTTTGCCATATCTGCATTATCTATTGCTTTTATTGTTTGTTGTTGATAACTCATTTTTCTATCCTCCTTTTTAATCCTAGTACGCTTACACTAAACGATTCTTTAAACATATTCATTGTATTTTGTGCGTTATGTTTTAATATAATGCTGACTTGTTCATTAACCCGTTCTTCAAACTCATCTAACAATCTTTCAAGCTTCTTCTCAACTTCAATAATCTCTACTTCGAGAACCTGAATTTGCTTATTTGCTTATTTGCTTTTTTTAGTTTTTTCTTCATAATACATACTCCCATCTTTCAAATTTATCTGCAATTTTTTTAACATCATCTGCAACTGAAACATTTACAATCTTATAACCACCTGGTAAATACACTTTTATTTTCATATTTTTGTCTCCTTTAGAGCGTTGAGGTTAGATAACCTCGTAAGTTGATCCATTCACTTTTAAGCGTTGGATCGTCTCAAGATTTATCATGCGATAACCTCCGGCCATCATATCCCAGACAGTCATCAAGCTGTTTTTCGCACTTGCCCCGTTCTTACCTCCTTTTAGATTTTTGGCAACGCCTAAGCGCACTATCATTTTTCTTACGCTGCCATCCTTTTTGATAAACTCGCACGCAAAGATTTTTCCGTTTGTCGCTTTGATAAGCTCCGCTGTTTTATATCTTGATACTTGCATTATGCTATCTCCTCATATGTGTAATAAGTTGCTTCTATATACTCTGTAATTGCCTCTTCGAGTCCTATATCTAAAGCTGCATCCATAATCTCTAAAAGGTCTTCTTTGCTAACCTCATCTTTAATTTCGTTCCAGGTTGGATAAGTTTGAGTTTGCATTTTGTTTTCCTTTTTTATGATTAAATCATATTTTATATTCACTATTATAGTATTAAATCATAATAAAGTCAAGTATTTATTAGTATTTAGTGCAAAAATGTATATCGAATAGTTGCATTTAGTGCAAATATGCTATAATTACGCAAAAAAAGGTCTCTGTAAAATGGAATATGAAACATTCAAACGAGTACTCAAAGAGAATAAGCTCTCCTTAAAAGCATTTTCTGAGTTAGCAGGTGTAAAGTATGATACTTGTAGTAAGTGGGGTAAGGATGGTCGCCCTGTTAGTGACTGGGTAGAGTCCTGGCTAAATCTCTACATAGAGAATAAATCATGCAAAGAGCTTAAAACGATGATAAAAGAATCTGGTCTGTGTGATGAAACACTTGAACAATTTAACGGATAGTGATATAATACGACTTGAAACACGTTATGTTCTCCTTAATACTTAGGACTGATTATCTTAGGTTGTGGTGAGCAATAGGGCTAGGGCTTCGGCTTTAGCCCTTTTTTTTTGCCGTTTTTTTACGGTTGGTTTGTGGTGTGGGTGGGAGCTTGCCACGGGAGGCATAACGTGTTCTTGAAAATTGTAGTGGTCTTTTTAGTGTTAATGGTCTTTGCGCCATATTTGCACTAATCAAAAAGAGGGGATTAATCACCCCCTCGGCTGCTACTCTACACATCCACGTCAATATCTTGTATTGCTTCCATGATGTTAAACATGCTCTCCTTATCATCAACTTCTTTGTTTTCAATATTTGCACGCTTACGGCTTGCTATAGAGAGCCCAAATTCTTTTCCTAGTGTTGCAAGCATTTTGGCAGCTGACTGTAGAGCATTGAATTTTGGATTTAGATAGGGAGCCCCTTTTTGACTTATGATTACTTCTCCCTCTTTTAATACCTCCTTTTCAAGACGTATGTATCTGGCAAATTGATTTGCTAATGTTATCAGTAGTGTTTCATCTGCTTTTGTTAAGTAGCCTTCACGCTCTCTTTTTATCTCTTCAAACTTTCTAACGGCCACCATATCGATGAGGTCACCATGCATACCAGGTGTTACCTCATCATGCGAGTTGTGCTTATTTCGTTTTCTTGGATTGTTCCATCCGTGCCGAGATGTTAAGTTTCTGATGTGTGATTCGCTACAGCCGTGTATTTTTGCTAGTTTAACATTGCTAAAAGCACCACTCTCAACATCAATTTTTAACTGTTTCAAGTCCATAAAGGGTGCCCCTTAAAAAGTAGTTTTTGTGTAAGTTTTGGGGGGGCTGACGATATAGCAGAGCTATATATAGCAGCTATTAATACCCCCCCCGGTCATCTATAGCATTAATCCTCTACCGGTGGCAAAATCATATCATCAAGATCAGAGCTGCTGCTATCATCAACTACCTCTGCCTCAATGTCTAAAACTTCCTCCTGCGATTTCATACCCATAAGAAGGTCGGGGACATATGCTCTGGCGAAGAATGTACCCGCTCTATACATAAGCATTAACTCCGGCATAGTTTTCCATTTGGAGCCGTTTTTGCTAAGCCATCCCTCTTGCTGTGCCATCTGCATTGTTACGGTAGAGCCTTTGATTTTATTCTCTCCTTGCATCGCATAGGCATAGCATGATGTTCTCTCCTCGTTGTATTCAAAGAGCAGCGGAGTATCAAATCTCTTTGAGGCATTTACAAGTGCTATCATAAACGAAGCGCTAAAGCTTGGCTTTCCGTGTATCACATATAAATTTTGCATGACACTAAAGACCGGCATGTTTAATCTGTTACTCATCTCTAATGCAAGCAATGTGTTTCCCAGATTGCCGCTAAACTGTTTTGGAACCAAATCTGATGTAGCTAGTGCCTTAGCCATTCTTTGTGCGCTCTCGAAGCTCTGAACATCTGCAAACGGTGTTAATTGACTCTGTGTGTTGTTTTGTTGTGTCGGTAATGTTTCCATCATATCTCCTTAGTATGTTTCTAGTTCGTCTTGTGTAGCTGTGGTCCAGTCAGGTAGTCCAATACTTTTGACTACATTTGCTTTGTTTGTGTTGAGGTAGGTTACATAGTCGTTTAATAAGCGTTGGTACTCATCTCTTCCTCGTTGTATTGCCTTCTGGTCTAGTTCATAGATGCTGACAATATAGGGTGCTGTTTTTTCAACGGTAATGAAGATAAAGCGACTTGCCTTTTTCCCATTGAGCTGCAGTGTGTCAATATACCATGCAGCTTGACGGTGGTATCTGTAGTCATAGATTGCTTTTTTAAAACCGTATTCACTGTTGTCTTTGGTCGTTTTTACATCAATTACAAGCCCTTTGTCCTCTATGAAGTAGTCAGGTCTGCATTTTCTGACTATGCCGTTTTCATCTGCTGCAAAATGGGAACTCTCTGCTACGCCGCCTTTGAGTAAGCCTCCGGCGATTGCCTTTATATTAAGGGCCATTTTCTCTATTGTCGCATAGTCGCTTTTTGTAATTGCCGTGCGCTCTCCTAATCCTTCTAAAAACTTTGCGTGAGACTCTTTGCCTGCTTTTGTATTTTTTGGCAGATCAGGCGCTATTGCAAACTCTTCATGAAATGTATCTGTCTCTAAAACGAGCTTATGCAAAGCGCTTCCAAATTCTAAAGAACTGCCAGACAGTTTGAAAAGCTCTTTAAAATGCAAATGTACAGGTGAACGCTCCAAAAGCCTAAAGTCACTTGAACTTATCCCTTTGGTCTCATGATATTCTTTGTTTGTCATGATATAATCCTTATGTTAAATTACTCTGTTCTGCAGAACTGATCGAAGAGCACTTTTTAATGCTCTTCAATTAACCCTGCTTTGAATAGTCCTAGCTTTACCTCATCAACCGACTTTGCCACAAAGGCTATACCGCCACTTTTTCTTACCTGCTCCAAATGCCACTTTTGCAGTTCTGATACTCTGCCTTTTGCTGCTTTTACTTCTATGGCTATAAAATGCCCTTTAAAGCTCATTAAGAGGTCAGGGGTACCTGAGCTATTAGTAACTATTGTTTTGACTGTATAAGCGCCAATACTCTTTAAATAATCAATGATTTTCTTTTGTATCTGTTGTTCGTTCATATTTTTATACCTTTATTTTCCTCTGCCCACTCTCTTATATTTGCTATTGTCATTTCATCTCCTCTATGTATTTCTCTTCTTATTCTTGCTTTGTATCCATCTTTGTTATAAATAGTACCTTTGCTTATTAAGAACTGTAAATATTCATCTACTAGATTCTTATCTATTTTAAAAATTTCTGCATCTTTATTGTTATTATTTCTCTCTCTATATGTATGTGCATCCTGTGTATAAGGGTGTGCATGTGGTGCATAAGGGTGCACCTTTAGCATCTCATACACAAGGGTAAGATAAAAACGGCTGTATATATAACCTTTTTTAGGTGCTTTTTGGCGTTTTTTCTTGATAATTTTTTTGCTCAAAAGTGCCTCTAAAATATGTGAAATTTTTCGTTTTGATATGCCTGTTTTTTTGCTCCACTGAGAAATGCTGATTCCGTCGCTTTTTTTGTTGTATAAAACGGTCTGTTTTAGCAGTACAGATATAACTGTAAATTCATAGTGATCTATCTCATTTTTATCTAACATTAGTAAGTAATGAGAGGACAAATCGGCATAAATCTCTTTGATATTTCCCACGGAAAAAGCCTTAATACTCAATATCTTTTAAGAACATACGCGCCTTAAAGTCCTGGTGCTTTTGCGCTACTGCATTAAATACAGCTTCAGACACCCATCCTCTTGCCATAAGAATATGTACTTTTATAGGTGTTTGCCGTTTTGCTGAGGCCTGGCGTGCGTTGCGCTGCTGAAACCTTGCAGTGCTGTAGTCCATTGAAGCTATGACTAAATGCTCTATATGTGAGAGTTCAATACCCTCTGCGTGAGCATGAGAGCTTAGAATAAGAGCGTTTTTAAACTCCCGCTCAAATATCTGTCTTTGCCCCACCCATCTTGTCATTATGGCAAGGTCTTTTGTATCTCCCCAGTGCTGCTTAATGTAGTTTATGTACTCTCTGTTCCCCATATCAAAATACTCATCGCCTACTTTTACCGCTCCGCATTCAATCTGATACAAACCGTTGATGAGTTTGAGAGGAGTGTCTGCAAAGTAGTTGTCTATAACTCGCGATATTTTAAATCTGTTGAGGTTACTTTGTGTCTCTTCGTTGAGTGGTACATAGTGCTGCACTATTTCAGGCTCATACTTAAACCCTAGCTCTTTTCTCTCAAGTTGAATAAGATACTCTTTTACCTCATCGAGTACTTGACTTCTAGCGTTTGAATAGTCATTAATAATGCGCCCGAAGATATGCTTTTGTTTGACACTCACATAGCCGGCTTTCGCCCATTTGTAAAAGCTTTTGTATTTACTGAATGGATGTGCAGCACATAGCCATAATGGGTGAAACCATTGCGAGGCACTCTCCGGTGCAGGTGTTGCAGATATAAGCACCTTTGGTGTGTTAAACCATCTATCACGGATTATTTTTGCTTTTGCCGGTGTCTTTGGATAGGAGCTTATAGCATAGTGAAATTCATCAAGTATGATGAGGTCAAAGGCTTCATCTATCTTGTGGATACTTTCATAGTTTATAAGCGTGTAGTCTTTTTGTGCGTCATAAAGCTTTAGGTCACTTTTGATGCCGTCAATAGCAGCTTTTTTTGTAATCCATAGAGCCTTTTTTACACATGGAAGATTCTCTATAGCATCTATAGTGGCCAAAGTCTTACCGCTTCGCTCCGGTGCCTGCAAAATTGCAAGTGCCAAACTATTGATTTTCTCTTGTATCTTATGTGACACTTCTACCTGGTGAGGATATAGTTCCATGACAGATAAACTTTAGTGTCTGATATGAGCGAATTTTTCAAGCTCTGTGCGATGGATTACTGTTACTCTTGGGCTGAGTTTATGCGCTTTGAGCTTACCGTCTTTAATATACTTCCATACTGTAGATTTTGCTACACCTAAATATTTGCCAGCTTCTACTACTCTGTAGTTTTCTTTTTTTACACCGTAGTCCATAATCTTTTCCTTTGTATTTTATTGGTCTATTGGTGTAAGTTTATTATAGTTTGATTTTCAAAGGTGTTTTAAAATTAGCTTAAATATATTTTAATATTTGAGAGATCTTTTTACTTCTATTAATTCCGACATTTTCTCCCTGTAGTAATCGTTCAAGAAAATGTCTTTCAAATCTTAATTGATGCTCATATGTATTTGTGAGTTTTCTTTTTCTTGTTTTTCTTTTTCTTGCCTCTGAATACCCTCTTTTATACGATTTTAAAAATGTGTTTCTACGAACAACATCATAAATAATCTCAGCTTCTTTATTTGTATTTATCTGAGATAAAATTTCATAAATAGTTAAGTCATTATCTTGTGGATAACATACAAATTTATTAATCTTAGAAACAAAAAAAGGGACTAAATTTTTTTCTTTTGGTAGTGTTAAAATCTCTGCAAGTTGTTCAAGCATATAAATATCATTATTGCCAAGATATTCGCCAGCTTCTTTTATTATTTCCATCCCATAGCAAAATAAATAATATTCCTCTTCTTCATTATATACTTTCCAGTATATATCGTCATATAACAATGATGCCTTACGAGTCTTTTGTAACTTTTTCCAGCTTTTTCTGACATTTTTCTCTCTCTTTAATCTATCAGAGTAAGTACTCTCGTAAATTGAAGCTCTATTTGTATCAAATATGCTTTTCATTTAATTAATAATTTCATCAAGATAGTTACTCCACCACTGCATAAGCTCATGCCTTTCGTTGAGGTACTTTGCCCTGTTGTATGCCTGGCTTACACTGTTGCCAACGCTGTGAGCGAGCTGTGTCTCTATGATCTCAAAGCCAAAAGGGCTCTTCTCGTGTGCTATGGTGCTAAACATTGCCCTAAAGCCGTGAGGTGTAAACTCCTCTGTTGTGTAACCCATTCTACGAACGGCCCCCAAAAGAGCCCCGTCACTTAGTGGTGTTGTTTTACTTTTTGTAGATGGAAAAAGGTAGGGGCTGTCGGAAGAGTATTGTCTTATCTCCTCGATGAGGTCCATAACCGTATCACTTAGCGGCACTATAAACTCATCTTTTGTTTTCATTTTCTTAGCCGGTATCACCCACTGTCTGGCTTTGATGTCAATCTCACTCCATAGTGCCAGCCTTGCATTAGATGGGCGAACGAATGTATAGGCAAGCAGTAAAAGGGCATATTTTGTAGAGAGTTCACCGCTATACTCCTTTATACTTGTAAGTAGATTTTTAATACCGGCTTTGTCTGTGATTGTCGGATAATGCTTCTTTTTAGTATTCCCTACCAAATCAGATAAATCGAGCTGTGCCGGTTGGTTCGTGATTTGGTAATCTGTCTCGGGATTATTTGGATTGTCTCTTGTGATAAGTGTTTTAAATGTCTTTGAAATGGCATAGTATAATTTTTTTGCGCTTTCAACTGCTCCACGATCTGCAACAGTAGTAATGATTGTTTTTATATTATTTGTTGTAACTTCGCTTATATGCTTATCGCCTATTACCGGATAGGCATCATTTTTAAAAGCTGTGATAATTCTGTTATAGTGTACTTCACTTATATCCCCACTCTTTAAGCGTTCTTCGTGCAGCTGCTCTGCTAAAAATTTAAAAGTAAATTTTGTGCGTTGGAACTCTTGCTTGGTCTGTATCTTTTTTTGTTGTTTTTTCGCTGCAGGATCTATTCCGTCAGCTATTATTTTTCTGTTTGTCTCACGCAACTCTCTTGCTCTTTGAAGAGTAATATCAGGATAGGCCCCCAAAGAGAGCTTTTTCTCTTTGCCATCAATACGATATTTTAGCTTCCAGTGTTTGCCACCGGCTTTAGTGACTAAAAGATATAAGCCCCCGCCGTCACTCATCTTGTAATCTTTACTTTGTGCTTTTGCCTGTTTTATCTGTGTAGCAGTAAGTGGAATAACCCGTGCCATCGGTAGATCCTTTTGAAATTGGGGGCTTATTT
Source organism: Sulfurimonas sp. NWX79 (assembly GCF_039667035.1). NCBI lineage: Bacteria > Pseudomonadati > Campylobacterota > Epsilonproteobacteria > Campylobacterales > Sulfurimonadaceae > Sulfurimonas > Sulfurimonas sp. NWX79. The sequence goes on along the minus strand of NZ_JALCZL010000010.1, from coordinate 737 downwards.
TAAAGTGCAAAAGGGGCCGATTGTCATTAAGCCCCCTAATCAGCCCCCAAAAAGTTTAGATAACTATACTATACATTAGATTAAGTTAGACTAAAGAAGTGTGTTTTGTTTCGTATTTTAGGGTATTTTGTGGACTTTATGAGATTGCTTTATATTGTTCGATGGTGGAGACGTCCGGGATCGAACCGGAGTCCTAGAGCCAACTATCTGCGGCGTCTACATGCTTAGAAAGGTTGTTTATTCTTATCTTGCTTCACACAACCTGCAAAGCTACACAAGACCAGTCTCTTTTATTCGTCATGAGCTGAGACAGACTCATGATATATCTAAATAAAGGGTTATACTTCTTCATTCTCTTTGAGAAAATCCTGCTTATTTAGAATCCACAGGTGAAGCAGCCCGTCCTCTTTAAGAGGGGGTAAAACTTAAGCTACTGCTAAAGCTGGGCGATAATTTGTATTGTTTGCATTTATTGCAAGATGAGCCGTGTAACGGAGTTGCTCAGTCCGACATGCAACCGCAGACGATTGACTCCAGTCGAAGCCATGTCGTCCCCAAAATAACTACAATTATGTAGCAAAAGAATTATATCAAAGATTATGTTTAGTTTGTTAATATTTCCTAAGTTCAAATCATAAATGCAATTTTCTTGAAGAAGCGATAAGAAGGGGTTAACTGAAAATAAGTTATCCTTTTTTCGCCAAAAAAGAGGAAAATTATTTATGAAAAAGTTCAAA
>NZ_JALCZL010000071.1:0-507 GCF_039667035.1 Sulfurimonas sp. NWX79 | reverse complement strand
TTATATACGCATCAAGAAGAAAAAGTGGCCAAATAACAAGTGCGTGAGGTGGCCAAGTATTCATGCGCGCGCTGGCCAAATCAAAATGCGCGGGGTGGCCAAATGGGATGCGTGCCTACAAATAGCAATATATATTTTATAAATATGTATTTTAAATTGCGATTTTAATTAAGAAAAGGAACTGTGATGATACAAAGATATAGTACTGAAGATGTAAGAGATATTGTTGAGCAAAGAACAAATAATGAGTATGCTCTAATCAGAGTTGACAAAAGTGCAAGTGGCAATAAAAAAAGAATGATGAGCATTCGACATAATGTATGTGGCCATGAATATACTCTGGACATCTATGAGTTCATAGCCGGTAAACGAAGATGCGGGAAATGTAAAGTGCATATGACGGAGCATCCGGACACCCAACGCGTTTTAAATCGGACACCAAGAAAGGGAATATTTTCTGTAACGCCATTTTAGCATAAAGTGTCCGAATGATTTTTTAATATTCGT
>NZ_JALCZL010000070.1:0-513 GCF_039667035.1 Sulfurimonas sp. NWX79 | reverse complement strand
AACTTGAGCAGGAGTTTTAAAGCCAAGAGATTTTCGTGGTCTGTTGTTAAGTCTGTCTTGTATAAACCTAATCTGTTTTCGTTTAACCTGTGTAAAATCAGTCTGTTTTGGAAGATATTGCCTAATCAATCCGTTTGTATGTTCATTTAGTCCTCTCTCCCATGAGTGGTAAGGATTACAGAAGTAGAACTTTGTATCAAGAGCTTTTGCTACCTCTTCATGATAGGCAAACTCTTTACCATTGTCACTTGTAATGGTATGTGTGAGTTGTTTAATTGGTTGCAGCATCTCAACAATTGCCTTAGTAACAACATCTGCATGTTTACTCGGTACTTTTTTGATAAGTGTAAACTTTGACTTCCTATCAACAATGGTTACAAGTGCTCCTTTATGATTAGCCCCTATGACTGTATCAATCTCCCAATCCCCTATACGGGACTTCTTCTCAACTATTTTTGGTCGTTTATCAATAGATACACGATTTTTAATAATGCCTCTTGTAGCATACTCTAC